>JAGGVO010000026.1 GCA_021157965.1 Candidatus Neomarinimicrobiota bacterium | reverse complement strand
TACGCTCCCGGGATGCGGCATGATGGATATTTTTCAGAAGTGTATCCTGTTTCAGGCGACGGATAAATTCTACACCGGGTTTTACAGAGTCCTGATCATAACGAACTTTCCAGATCAGTTCCTGAAGATAATTGGTCATTCCATAGAACGCACTGACGACAATCACAACCGGTTGATGATAGGATTCCACAATCTTTAAAATCCGGCTCGGATCTTCATCTGTCCGCAAATTGGATCCACCGAATTTTACCACAATTTTCTTCATTGAACTCCCTGTCTGTCTGGGGTGAATTTACTGGCGCCCACATTAAAATCAAACCATGAGATAAAAAAATAAAAAAGATTATTGTATTATTTTTTTTCGAATTGACGGGTAAAGATTATCCGCGTGCCGTTTCATTCCGAGATCTGTCAAATGTACTCCGTCTACCGTTCCCTCGTCGTCATCAAACCGGATTCTTTTAAAGGATATAAAGGTCACATTCCGGATACCGGTCTTTTTACACATTTTCCGGACACTCTGATATGCCCTGTCTTTCACGGCAAGAGCTTCTCCTGTTTCCCTGTTATCGTCTTCGTGTCCGTATGAAATATTGGGAACAACCAGGATCGGCAAACCGGATTGTGATCGGAAACGGCGGATAAAACCCATCAGTTTCTTTTCCACATCATCAGCCGATACATTGGGCAAGGCATCAATGATCAAGAGAGAAGCGGGCAGCTTGGCCAGATAATCAGCCATTTCAGGATCCAGCCTGCCGTTTCCGGAAAAACCGAAATTCAAGACTTCATAATGAAGGCGTCGGGAAAGAATGGCCGGATAAGCCATACCCGGGCGGCTGGCACAACCTCCCTGGGTAATGGATGTTCCGTAGATAATGACAGGTTTTGACCGTTCATCAAAAAGAGAGGTTTTCTCCAGGCCGTGTCCCGCCGGGACACCCACAAGCAGTGAATCAATGCCGTCATAGAGGGGCAGAAAAAGGGCATAGTGTCTTAACCCGCCTGGCCAGTTTTCCAGCAGCGTCGCTTCATGACAGAGTGTATCCTTACCCCACCATTTTGCTGTTCCCACATAGTTCCAGTCTTCCCTGGCGGGATCCACGGCATATAAATCCAGCCCCTGAACACCAGTCAGTGGCATGTGGGGAAGTTGTGTTCCGTAGAGGACTGACCACCGGATGCGAATTTCCGGTGAAGCTGTTTTAAAGGCAATAATTAAGCCGCTGGAATGGGTCCCAAGGCGTGCCAGTTCCGGCCGGATAGTTTGTCCCAGGGAATCGGGAATTCGGGCATACCCGGTTATGGCTGCATCCTCAGCCTGTCCATAAAGGGTCAGCGATTCAGCATTTATCCAGACCCAAGACGAATCCCCGGCAAAGAGCAGGGATGCCAGGAGGAGAATCAGGAGCAACCTGCCCGGACTAAAGTCCGGATTTGCTTCTCTTTCTCTTCCCGGTTCCCCGGATTGAAGTCCGGGGTTAAGTTGCTCTCTCTCCCCGGGTCTCCGGACTAAAGTCCGGTGTTGGCTCTTGCTATTTTTCATCTTCTTTTTTGCAGGTACTTACCTTCAGGAGTGCGTAAAGCGGGCACCATTTTATGAGTCCAGTTAAAAAGGGAATGACACCAATGGCTCCCCACCAGGTATTACATAGAATACCGGCAATTATAATTATAACACCTAATAGAATCCGGATCACTCGATCGGTTTTTCCGACATTCGCTTTCATTGGCATCTTTCCTGTTTATGATTTGTTTTATGAAATGTAAGCATTCCCGCCCGAGGGCACAAAGTACCAATGCCAAGGTTCATAGATAAACCCTTCGGGGTTCTTTTCAGGATAGGACATGACGAAACCGAATTTCCCGGCATGATTCTCCAGCCATTGGAAGGCTGGCGTATGATCAAAGGCCTTTTCGGGGACAATAAAATCAGGGGTACAGATATCCAGGGCACGGCCGGTGTGATGCTGACTATATCCCGGAGGAGCATTGGCGGTCATAATTTCGTCCAGGCTGCGTCCTGCTTCTAATTTTGAACGAATTATTGCCGCCTGGGTCCGGAAGCTCCTGAATCCGGACAATGGAAGGAGTTCAATTCCATCCTCCAAAGCTGCTTTTTCCATCTTTTTCCACGCTTTTGCAGTTTCCGGACTTAGATACACGGTTTTTCCATAAGGATTTCTCCCAATCTTAACTAAAAATTTTGCCTCCCCACAGAAAGGTAAGCCCCTTTTTTTTCCATAATCTTCAGGGAGTCCGAGTCCTTTCAGAATATGAGAAAGAGTTTCAGAACCCATGATTACATCCGTTTACTCCTGCTCCTCCGGCGGCTGAGACTGAGTCCGCCAAATCCCCCTAAAATGCCGAGATAAAAGCCGAAATCATACCACCATCCTGTATTCACAGGTTCATACAGCTGAATTTTCGGGACAAACCATTGAACAATGAGGGACAAGGGAGCCAGCCAGCCATGCCAGATCCCCCAGAAAAAGCCGGCCGGTCTGTCGGGTGTATAGGATCCGTTTCCGGGGATGCAGGATGTAAGTGCCACCAGAATCACCATCAGTAAACAAAACCAGAGTATTTTTTTCATAGTTTTCTCCATTTTCAGGAAATATAACAATTCCGGGATTCATTCCACAAAAGTTAAAACGGCAATATATCAAGCATTCATCAGGTATTATATCTGCTCAGACTGAAATCAGTTCCACAACCGGAGCATCTTTTTCCCGATATCGGTATTGTCCTGCATACCGCCGAACAGGGCTGCAGACGGGCCATAGCTGAAGACGGGGACCATGACGCCTGAATGTCCCTTCGTGGCAAAATCATACCCCAGCAATTCATGATTTTCATAATCGCCGCTTAATATAGTCATCCCCCCTGTTTCGTGATCTGATGTTACAATAACCAGGGTGTTCCTGTCCTCTTCCGCAAAATCCAGGACCGCCCCGACGGCATCATCAAAAGCCAGCATTTCATCCCGAATATATTCCATATCGTTTGCATGTCCGCCCCAGTCTATCTGGGAGCCTTCCACCATAAGAAAAAAACCTTTATTGTTGTTAGACAGGATATCCAGAGCTTTGCGGGTCATCATCTCCAGAGTAATTTCAAAACCTTCAGAAGCTTTGGGGAAATCGTTGGCCCGTTCTAACAAGGCCGCCGCCGGTTTATCCTTCAGGGTTTTGAATTCTTCCGGAGTTAAAGCAACCTGCATTTTACTTTTCAAGACATCCAGGAGATTTTTATCATCGGTCCGCAGGCTTCCTTCAACATTCTGTGGAACAAAGTATCCCCAACCGGCACCAAAAAGAACATCCCAGGAACCATCGGCAATTTGTTCTGCAATCACATCCTGCATGCCCCGACTTTTCACATGGGAAATAAAAACAGCCGGTGTTGCATGAGTAATACCTGTTGTAGCCACGACACCCGCACTTTTCCCCAGCTTTTTTGCCTGTTCGGCGATGGTGGGATACACATCTCTTTCGGGGGACATGGAAATAACTCCGTTATCCGTTTTATGGCCGGTTCCCAGAGCCGTTGCACCCGCTGCGGAATCGGTAATAAACCGGTTACTCGAATATGTCGTTGCCAATCCCATAATACCAAAGCGTTCCAGATTCATGGGATAACGATAAATACGCCCTGTAGTTACTTGTGCAACACCCATACCGTCCCCAATCATGAGTACGATGTTCCTGGGTTGTTTATTGATCGTATCACGGGTAACCAGAAGAAGAATCACAAGGAGAATCAATATGCCGATAATCGCTAACTGGGAAATGTCTTTTTTTCTCATAGCGCTTCCTTATTATATAAGGCGGAAAGTTACAGTTTTAATTTTTAGGAGGAAAGTATTGAACGTATGTTTATAATCTTTTTCGCAACAGCTCAAGTTTTGCACAATAGATTCCCTCAGTAAAGCTACCTTAATCAAGAAATACCGTCAATTGTTGCTGTTGGAGTCCGACAGGCACGATATAGCGGATTTTTTTTCCCGGAGTATCATAGATTTCCAGGATGGGAGCATCAGGTATGTCATGATCCATCAGATAACGGTTGATGGCAGGATAGGCTTTCATCGCACCGAAGATCACTGATGCTTTTCCCTTGTACGGAAATTCGGCAATGACGGCATCGGTTTGCGGGAATTCAGCAATTTTGCACCCACAGGTCAGGGATTGCGAAACGGTTTCAGAGGGCAGAATACATCCTCCAATACTCCGGAGACTGTCAGTTTCAACATCGCCCGGTTTGTCATAGTAGAGGCCGAATCCCAGCGTTGTAAAGAGTTCGTCCTTTTCATTCAATGCATCAAAAACCCGGTCCATAACGACGTGTATTTTCCGGTAATCGCCATGATGCACGTCATAGACAAGGGTATAGGGGCCTGCTTCAGACCGGGTTATTTTCACCTGACTGAAACCACCATAAAACCAGGTATACAAAAGGGCAAAGAGGATTAAGACAAGAAGGGGCCAAACAATCCAGCGAATCATGTAATCCTCCTTTATTTTAAGATTATCGACTCCGGCGGTTGTTGTCGGATGTAAAGGCTGCCATTTTCACCTCACCCTTCACAGGAACCGGTTTGGTATAGACAAGAGCGTCTGTATCAGGCTTTGTTCCGTCCGTTGTGTAACGAAGGGTCAGTCCCGGGAACCGGATATTGGCATACAGGGTATCCCTTTCGACAATCCATCCCGGAAGGGGAATGCGATAATTGACATTCCAGGCATCCAGGCGGGGCAGTTCATAATGGCCTGTTTTATGGACAAAGACAGTCCAGTCTTTTTGACGGGATTCTTCATCTTTCTCCAGTTCCCACTCAGGCATGGAGCTCCAGGCACGTTCTGAAAGCCCCAACAGTTTCGGAAAGGCCATATACTCAAACTTATCCATATCCCGCAGATTTTCCGACCAGAGGCATCCCTGGATGCCCAGAATATTTTCTTTTCCTTCCGGATTCAAAGGTTCAAAATTTTCATAGCGGGTCAGGTCAATTTTTTCACCATACAGATTTTTTTCGGCACAGTTCCGGATATCACAGGGCGTAAATTCCCAGGCATTCCGGGTATCCACAAAAGCGCCCCAGTAGAGTCCCCGTTCATCAGGATCTTTATTGTATGCCGAATCAAAATAGTAATTGGTCACATTGGCCAGCACCACGGGAAAGCCCTCATTGACAAGCCGGTAACTCAGGTCTTCAGCACCCCAGCCCCAAACGCTGTTCCAGATATATGAAATAAGCTCCCTCTCCTTCATCTGCATATCCGGCACCCGCCTGTTCTTTTCAATTTTGCTGGCAATCTCTTCCCACCCGGCGGTTTGAATTCCTTTTTCTTTAAGCATGTCATATAGACGAACAACAAAATACCGGGATAAATCATTGGCTTTTTCATACTCCGGATGCTCTTCAAGAAATTTCCGGCATTTTGGGGATCCCTCCCAGGAACCATGTGGCACCTCATCCCCGCCGATATGGATTATCTGTAACGGTACACCGGCTTCATCATACATGGCAATCAGCTCATCAAAGACCTTTTCACAAAAGCGGTATGTGGATTCCATACAGACATTGACCACATTGTTACTCCACTTCTGAACCGATTCCACCGCTGAAGAATCGTCAGGATCAATGAGATAAAATTCCATGGCGGCGGCAGAGTCTCCCTGAGCCATCAGGCGTTCATAGCGGACTATCATGGACTGTACCGCTGCATGGGAGTGTCCCGGCAGATCCACTTCCGGGATAACCTTGATATGGTGGTCTTTAGCATATTTCAGAAGTTCAATATACTCCTCACGGGAATAAAACCCGTTGCCGTTTGACGTGGGGTTATCGGCGTAGGGACCGCTGCCCAAAGAGGGGAAAAGGTGTTCCTTTTCATTATAGGTATGCCCCCGGAAAGCACCGATTTCCGTGAGCTCCGGCAAACCGGGAATTTCAATCCGCCATCCTTCATCATCCGTCAGATGAAAATGGAGGGTATTCAGTTTATAAAAGGACATGATTTCCAGAAACTTTTTCATTTCCTTCAGGCTGCGAAAACTCCGGGAGACATCCACATGCATGCCCCGGTAACCAAAACGGGGTTTATCAGATATCACAACACTCTGAAGAGTCAGTTCAGTTACCCCCTCTTTTTCTGCATGAGGAGGAAAGAGTCCGCGCAGAGTTTGAATACCGTAAAACACACCGGCTGCATCAGATCCGGATATGCTGATCTCATTATCCGATGTCCATGTAAGCATATAGGATTCAGGTTGGGCTGTTTCCGGTGTCAGGCTCAGGGTGATTTTGGCACCTTCAGCCTCCGGATTAACCGGACGGAGCAATTTTTTCAGCACTGTTTCAAGATAGGCTTTTTCATTTTCAAGTCCCTGATCTGCCAGGACTGTAACCGGACCGGTCAACGTCACGAGAGAATCCTGCCAGAGGATTTCATTTGGAGTGGGTGTGATCAGAGGTTTATGACCATCAATAGGGTCAACATCTGAGAGAATTTGTTGTTCATTCCGGTGATAACGGATCCGGTGATTTTCGACGGGCAGTTTATCGTAAGATGTCCGCTGAATCCGTGACGTATCCATAGGTTCATAATTGAGGGATACCGGCAGATATTCCTCGTGACCGTCAGGATATTTAAAAACAAAGTAATTGCCGGTGGGCAGGTCGGTGTATGTCACCACCCAGTGACTTGCCACAATCGGCAAAACCACCTTGCCGCGGGGAGGAATAGGGGCAAAAGAGGATTTCGGTTCCAGCATATAGAAATCCCCGTTAATGTGATGACCGGTGAGAACATCCGGCAGTTCATCCACCACCAGGCGTCTGAAACGGTTAAAATATAACGCCCAGCCGTCCCGGGGTAATGGCACCTGTGAGTGATTATGAATGGTTAAAAGTCCCAGATGCATCATCTTTCCTTTGTATTGATTCTCCACATGTTTCCACGTGAGGGATAAAGAATCAGGATAGACTCGTGTTTTTTGTGTCATCTCTTTCTCCGAACATCCAAATATTAACGGCAGGATAAATATCCATAAGATCCATTGTTTTTTCATTTCATCCTCACATATTTATTCTTCAACCGACGATGAAAAATTAAAAGAAAAGTCAATGAGTTCAAAGACAAGTTAGTCGATCTCAGGATTCTCATTATTTAAAGGAATATAAGCTTTTTTACAGTGTAGAATTTTTATATTTTTTTCTGTAAAAACTGACAACTTTTTTAAGAAAAGTCTTCTCAGAGGAGAGTAAATACATCAAAAAGAGGATGAAGGGAATGAGAAAAATTGTTCTGACAATCTGTTTAATCACCACAGTGATACAAGTTTTACAGGCACAAGACAATAATAATGGCCGGCAAAACAGGGTTGTTGAAGCCATATACATCACACATAATCCGGGTATTCATCTGGATGGGAGGCTCGATGAAGAAGTCTGGAATAATGGGATATGGCAATCTGATTTTACCCAGCATGAACCACACGATGGCGAACCGGCCTCGTGCAAAACTCGATTTAAAGTATTATATGATGATGAATATCTGTACATCGGCGCCCGGGCCTACGATCCGAATCCCTCTGAAATCAAAGCATTCCTGAGCCGACGGGATGAATATACCCATTCAGACTGGATATATGTTTCCATAGATTCCTACAATGACAACCGGACAGCCTTTGAGTTCGGCATCAATGCTGCCGGTGTACTTCATGACATCCGTCGTTATGACGACGGAGATATGGATCAGGATTGGGACGCCGTATGGGATGGTTCAGCGCATATAGATGATGAGGGATGGACAGCCGAATGGCGTATTCCTTTCAGCGAGCTGCGGTTTACTTCATCCCCGGATATGGAATGGGGATTTCATGTCTACCGGAAAGCCCCCAATTGCGACAATGAAGTCTCTTTATGGAATCACTGGCCCAAATCAAACAACGGCATAGTATCCAATTATGGAACCCTCAGGGGTTTGAAAAACGTGCAATCCTCCAATCCGGTTTATATCATCCCCTACGGAGTGGGACGGGCGGATATATCTGAGAATCTGAAAACGGATCATCACCCGGAAAAATATGATCTTCTCGCCCGAATCGGCGGCGATATCCGATATTCGAGTCCCATCGGACTTACTCTGAATGCCACTATCAATCCGGATTTCGGACAGGTGGAAGCCGATCCGGCGGATTACAATCTGACAAACTTTGAGACCTATTTCAGTGAAAAACGGACTTTTTTCATGGAAGGTGCCAATATTCTTCAATTCCCCCTGGGATTTGGAGACGGTGATATGGCTCATAACACCCTCTTTTACACCCGCCGTATCGGCCGAACCCCCACGGTATCAGCCCAAACAGATGATACCAAAGAAGTAGAAGAAATCCAGTCACCACATGAAACCAATATTCTGGGAGCTGCCAAACTGACAGGAAAAACAGATTCAGGCATCTCTATCGGGATAATGGATGCATTAACCGCTGAAGAAACAGCAACGGTTTACTATGATGACGGAACAAAAGATCACCCTGTTGTGGAACCGCTGACCAATTACGGACTGGTACGACTGCAAAAAGACTATCATAACGGTGAAACAACCGTGGGAGGCATTTTAACGTCAGTTAACCGGAAACTGGATGGTACGGGTATTACATCTCTTCATTCATCAGCTTACACCGGAGGACTGGATATTAATCACCGTTTCGCCGAGAATGAATATTCCTTTATCGGCCACCTGGCTTTCAGTCATGTTATGGGGGATACTACGGCAATTCAAAGAACACAAAAGCATCCCTCCCGCTATTTCCAACGGACGGATGCCGATCACCTGAATTATGATCCTGCACGTAAATCCCTGAGTGGATATTCAGCAAAAGCTATCCTCGTAAAAAACAGGGGACATTACCGGGGTGGAACCGGATTTGTCATGACAAGTCCGGGTTTTGAAATCAACGATCTGGGATATTACAGATTTGTCGATGATATCATGAGTTTCCTCTGGCTCCAGTACCAGGATTGGGAACCGGGCTCTGTTTATAAACAGATTTACATAAACTATAACATGTGGACAAGCTATGACTTTTCAGGTACACGAAAAGTATTTGGGGGAAACGTGAATTACAACGGGGTATTTTTGAACAATTGGTCTCATGGACTGGGCATCAATTTGAGTGCTTACGGAGTATCCCCCTACTTTAACCGGGGCGGCCCGGCAATGAGAACACCAGCTAATTGGAATGTGTGGACTTCTATTGAATCGGACGAACGTAAAAAAGTTATCTGGGAAATGTTCGGTTTCTATTTCAAAAACAAAGACAACGTAAAAGGTATTGAAGTGGGACAGGAACTGACCTATCGCCCCTTGAATAACCTTCATTTAAGTGCCCAAGCCAGTTTTAATGTGCAGGATGATACCTGGTCGTGGATTGGAAAGGCCGAAGCTGACGGTCCGGAGACCCAATACATCTGGGCGGACATGCACCAGCAAACCCTGAATCTTACGTTCCGGGCGGACTGGACACTGAGCCCGAAACTGAGTCTTCAATACTATGCCCAGCCTTTCATCACAGCCGGTGATTACTCCAATTACAAACGGGTGGCAAACCCCATGGCAAAGGATTTCAATGAACGTTTTGAAAATATAAACGACCGGATTGTATTTGATGAGGAGAACGAGGAATTCAGCCTGGATCTGGATCGTGACGGCTCGGCAGAATACACATTTGAAGGGCAGACAGATTTTAACTATAAACAATTCCGTTCAAATCTGGTCCTTCGCTGGGAATACTTTTCAGGCTCCACATTCTATCTGGTTTGGTCCCAGGGGTTCACAGATTACCGAAGCCTGGGCAATTTCGAATTCAGCCGGGATGTTCAGGATCTCTTTGGTGCTCCCGGGGATAATGTGGTGATGGTAAAAATGAGTCACATGTTTAAAATCCAGTAAGATTTACAAAACATATCAAGACAAAAGAGATCCGGGCGGTCTCTTTTGTTTTTATGAATAAAAAGTTCCTTCTCCAAAACAGAATCCCTTAATTTATCCATCGAAAACAGATGACAGACAAAAGGAATTCTTATGACAAAAAAATTGTATGCGATTATATTCATTTTACTGATCAGTCTACAGGGTTTGACGGCAGACCCGAAAGAAGAATTCAGGGCTGTGTGGGTGGCCACGGTTTTAAGGCTGGACTGGCCGTCGTCCTCAACGGTTTCCACACAAAAGAATCAGATGATTAATATATTGAACACCATGGCATCTTACCGGTTCAATGCCATTGTTTTTCAGGTACGACCTGCATGTGATGCCTTTTATGATTCAAAAATTGAACCCTGGTCCAACTGGCTGACCGGTACGGAAGGCAAGGCCCCGTCTCCTTACTATGATCCCCTGGCATTTGTAGTGGAAGAAGCCCATAAAAGGGGCATTGAAGTCCACGCATGGTTTAATCCCTACCGGGCCCGGAAAGGGGATGCCGGCTCATCGGCGGAACATGTTTTCAATACCCATCCGGAATGGATTCTGGCTGTCGGGAGCAAGAGCGACAACGCTCAATACCGATCCCTCGATGAACGGAATTTGCCGGAAAGCAAAACCGTGGACTATATACTGGATCCGGGTAAAGAAGCTGTCCGGAAATATGTACTTTCGGTGATTGCTGATGTAGCGTCCCGATATGATATCGACGGTATTCACATGGATGATTATTTCTATCCCTACTCCGGCATCAGCAATGAGGATGCAGCCACATTTGCTGAAGAAAACAGAGGATTTACGAATATTCACGATTGGCGGCGGGATAACATCAACCTTCTGATCCGGGGGATTCATGATACCCTTCAGGTTATCAATCCCCGCATCAAATTCGGAATGAGTCCCTTCGGAATCTGGAAAAACGGTGTTCCCTCAGGAATCGTGGGACTGGATGCTTACAGCACCATATATTGTGACGCAGTAACATGGCTGAATGAACAGTGGATTGATTATGTTACCCCTCAATTGTACTGGCCTTTTGGGGGCGGGCAGGATTATGGAAAGCTGATGCCCTGGTGGGCAGGAATCACCGAAGAGAATAACCGTCATCTGTATCCGGGACAGGCAGCATATCGTATCACAAACTGGACAGCCGGTGAGATGCCGCGACAAATCCGCCTGAACCGGCAAACGGAATCCTGCCTGGGGTCGGTCTTTTTCCGGTATGCATACACCCCCGGAGGAAATCCTCTGGGATTCCGGGATTCTCTCCGGAATAATTATTACAAACACCCGGCGGTCACCCCTTCCATGACTTGGAAAGACTCCCTCCCGGCACCGGCACCTGTAAATGTCACCATAGAATTCAATGAATCGGGAGCACATCTCAACTGGCAGGCCGGAGAGGTCACAGAAGCCCATGATGACTCCGCTTACCGCTACCTGGTCTATAAATGGCCTCAGGGTGAAACTCTGAATCGGGTTGATAATTCACATCTCCTGGCCGTCATTCCCGCTTCAGAACCTTTGACATATACAGACACGGATTTTGAAAACTATCAGTACGGGATTTCCGCCCAGGACCGCCTGAGTAATGAAAGCGATGTAATCCAAACAGTCACTTCGGGTGTGGCATGTTTTAAACAGCCAGCATCCTCGTGGCAATTGCATCCGGCATATCCCAATCCGTTCAATCCGGTTGTACAGATCCGGTATACTATTCCCTATGCCACCCATATCCGGCTTGCCATTTACGACATCAGCGGCTGGCAGATTTATCAGAAACACTTTGAACATAAACAAGCCGGGACCTTCACAACCGAGTGGGACGCCTCGGCTCAACCTTCAGGACTCTATATTGTTACCATTCAGACACCCGGATTCAGATCGGCACAAAAAATAAGCCATTTGAAGTGAATGATGTGGGTTGCGGGTTTCGAGTTGCGGGTTTCGAGTTGCGGGTTGGGGTTGCGGATTTGGTCTGGACACAGGTCACGCAAATTCAATAATTCTAATCTCACCATATAGGAATATGCTTATACGTGTATGCCCCCGGGGATAAAATAATCCCGGCGGCGATCAAATGCAAGATTATATTATTTTTAATATATTGGGCTTAATTGATTGAATCTGAGGGTGCTTTAGCGTCCTTGTTCAATATAAACGATGCCATTTATGGGCGTTGAATAAGCGGTAGACAGCATCCCGGTACATCAGCCTACGGCGGCCTAACCGATAACCGGGAATTGGGCATCTCGATACTCGTACCCCGTCCCTCGCGATTCATTCTGCCGGGTGTCGCTTCGCTCCTGATTGTTGGTTCATGGATTTATGGGTTGGGGGTTTTCGGTTGTGCCCTCATCTCCCCGGACTGAAGTCCAGGGCTACGTTTCACCGTTTCTCACTTCCCGGTCACCGTGTAGACTCAACCATTAACAGGGTGGAATCAAGGCGCCCTATTTCCTTAACCGTCTGAACCACTTAACGACCTAACGTCTGTACCTCTCAACCTCTCAACCTCTCAACGTCTAAACGTCTCAACGTCTAAACATCTAAACATCTAAACATCTAAACGTCTAAACATATACTTATGGTACAGGAGATAAGCAATTCCTACCGCCACAGGCAATAACGCCCAGGAGGCGTATTTCAGTTCGGTGGTAATCCACAAGGCAATAAAAAGGGCAATACCGAAAGTCAGTAAAACAAGTCCGCGTTTCAGATTATCCACCTTTTTCCGGATCTGAATTTCAGGGACATCCACCCCCAGTTCCAGGGCTTTCATGATTTCCTGATGGATTAGTTCTTTTTCCTTGAACGACACGTAAACCAGATAAGCGATCACCCCAAAGAAAGGGATCATGATACCCAGGGGAATAAGTACTGATTCCATGGTTCTCCTTTTTCATTTTTGTTTTTTTAAGAAGACCTGCCATTTGTAGAATTGTTGCATAAAAAAAAAGAAAAAAAATCTCTATATTAAAATCAGCAACAAAATTACCGTTAATGCGTCTTTCTATTAATGGATCCGATCATGGAAAAGAAAATACTCCGTCTCTGCCGGGAAGGACATCAGCATCAGGCCTTTGGGGAGATTCTCCGTTATCTGGGTGATGATGTATACGGATTCGCGTACCATTTCGTAAAAAATAAAGAGGATGCTTCGGATATCACCCAGGATGTCTTCCTGAAAATCTGGAAAAAATTCCACACTTTTAAGGAGGAATCCTCCCTGAAATCCTGGATATTGCAAATCACCCGTAACACTTGTATCTCCTATCTGAAAAGCCGGCATTATCAAATCAGCCGGGAGGATGGGGATTTTGGAAAAACCGCCAGTGAATCTCAGGACAATGAGTTATTACCGGATCTTCGTTCCTGTGTGGAGACTCTGCCCCCGGAAATGAAGACTCCGCTGGTTTTGTATCATTTCATGTCCTGCCGGTATGAAGAGATTGCCCGGATACTGGATTTGCCCCTGAATACCGTCAAGGCCCGAATCCGTCGGGGCAGACTGATGCTGGTTAAACATTTGAAAGCAAAAGGGTATCATAATGCAGTGTGAAATATTTGAAAAAATTTGGATTGAATACGGGACTGAATCCCTCCCGCCGGCTGCCCGGGAGCATCTGGAAACATGTGCATCGTGTCGTGCCCTCATCGGTGAAACGGAAGACATTGCCCGCCGTTTAAGCAATCTTTCCTCCACCCCCATGCCCGGCTCTGTAAAAAAAGCTATCCTGAAAAAAACTTCAAACCCTTTCTATTCACCGGATTTGATATTGAATATTGTTACCCTCTTGGGACTTGCCGTCTTTTTTGGCTCCAACCTGGACATCATCCTCCATGGAATCATATCCTGCACCCATAACCTGACCCAACTTTTAATAAACAGCCCCTGGTATTTCTTTCCCCTGGGAGGATTAATTCTGGGATCGCTGATTATCCCACCGGTTTTACGAAAAATTCTATAGGATTTATATCATTAAAACCTTTGGAGAGCAGACGTATCCATTTTGGGAAACCGAATCCTGAAAGTTGTCCCGCCGGAACTGAGTATCTCAAGAGATCCTTTCAATTGCTGCACCAGTGCCTTTGTTATCTTCATCCCCAAGCCAAAGGTATCGCTTTTCATGGCATGTTCCGGCATGGGTTTCCCGTCATTCTTTATCGTAAGAACATAGTGTTCCTTTTCCATCACAAATGAAATCCAAAGATCTCCCGATTCCTGTCCGGTAAACCCGTATTTGAGGGCATTGCTGATAATCTCATTCAGAATCAGAGAGCAGGGCGTCGCCTGTTCCAGGGGAAGCACCACATTTTCCACATGAACATGCGTATTGATATGGAGATCCGGCTTTTTATACATCAGCAAAAGATGGGAAAGGAAATCTTTTAAGTAATCGGAAAAATCAATGGTCTCAACATTCCGGTGACGAAAAATTTTTTCATGGACGAGGGATATGGCTCGGATTCGGCTTTTTACACTTTTCAGGACGGTATTTTCCTCACTGGAGAGCTTTTGCTGCATATTTACCAGGCTGTTAATCAACTGAAGATTATTTTTCACCCGGTGGTGAATTTCCGCCAGGAGGATTTCTTTTTCCCGGAGGGATGTTCGGATTTGCTTTTCGTTTTTCTGATCTTCTGTATAATCCCGGAAAGTGCAAATGTATCCCAACACATCATTCCAGTCGTCAAAAACCGGGGCCATGGAGAAGAGAGCCGGGAAAGTCTTTCCGTCGCACCGCCGTAGACTGATATCCAGATTCCGGACAGGTTTTCTGTTTTCCTTATCCAGGAGGCGTGAGATGTGGTGGACATCTGATTCGGCAATGATCATAGACACCGGTTTCAGGATCAGGTCTTCCCGTGTACACGCCAGGAGTTTCAGAGTTTCGTTGCTGATTTCCCGGACACGTCCTCCCATATCCAGCAATAGGAACCCCTCCCCCATATTTTTGAGAATATCCGATACAATATTCCGGGTACTGATTCCCATCACGCGGTACTTCTCGATGGTATACCAGAGGGTCGATGCCGGAATCAGTGTAAAAATCACGGCAAGGGGCGGAGCAGATATTTTCAGCATCGGGAGGATAATATCCGTCAGCGAACCAAGGATAAAAGTGATGATGAGGGATAAAATAATCAGAAGCGCCTGATTTTTCTCCCGTTTTTTATCCGTCTTTCTCCGCCGGCGTAACAACAGGGAAATGCCGAAAATGAGATAGGATGAATAATACACATTATAAGACCAGTCCAGCCAGGAACCTGAGGAAAGGAAGGTCCATCCATAAGCCATACGGACGTATTGACCGTCTGCAAAAGCCCGGGGATTAAAAAAGGCGATGAGGATATATATAATACCGGGGACATATATTAACCAGGGACAGATTTTGCAGGTTCGCAGTGGTTTAAAACGGGTTTTAAGCATGAAAAAATGGAGGAAAAAGGCAGGCATCAGGCAAAAGCCCAGTGTAGAAAACTGGCGCCAGGCATTGGCAGAGGTTTGTGAAGCGGCAACCAGCATATAGCCGGTTGTAAAGGACCAGATCGCGAGGCTCAGGCTTAGGGAAAAGAACACCCTGTTCAGGGTTGAATAGTGTTGCCGGAGAAGGACGCGGAACCCCATATACAAGAAGAAGACAAAGACAAACTGGTAAAGCGAAAAGAGAACATGAATCATATTTTCAAATTGCCTGCAGATATTGATTGGTTAGGATTCTAAACAAAATTTTCAAAATTTTGAGAATATAAGCATGCCGATTTATTTTAAAAAAAGAAAGAGCAAGAAACGGGAGAGAAAAAGCATTTATTTTTTCAGGAATCTCTGTTATATTACTTAGCTTTTTTGAGGGACATGCGCACGTAGCTCAGCTGGATAGAGCGACGGATTCCGGTTCCGTAGGCCGAGGGTTCAAATCCTTCCGTGCGTACAGATGCGTCACTAGCTCAATTGGTAGAGCAGCGGACTCTTAATCCGTTGGTTCGGGGTTCGATTCCCTGGTGGCGTACGAAGATAAGTCGCTGAATATCAACACATTACAAGCCTCCGAGTCGTTCCGGGGGCTTGTTTTTTACCCCCTGAAAAGTGCTTAATTTGCTCAATTTTAGCAGGGTTTTATCTTGTTTAACGGAAACATAGCGGAAACATTTTCAGGGTTGTTCCAATTGTGTATTGCATTGATTTTACGTGGTGTTAGAGGAATACCACGGAACAGCTGAAGAGAAGCATCTTCCGTAAATTACCAAAACGATAGAACCTGACCGTTTACAGTAACGGAAACAGACTGTATGATGAATTTGCCTATAACGTATTGACTAACAACCTGTTACAAGTACAGCAAATATTACATTCATGAAAAATACCGGAAACATCGCGGAAACATGTGCCGCAATGATTCCCTGAGAGGGTATTGTTTTATTGAAATACCGGGGCTTATATCACGGGAGAACATCCAATGCAAAACCCCGGTTTCATGTCATTCAGTGATGATTATTTCGAATGTTGATCACATTCTTCAGGTAGTCGATGGGGATCTTCGTGTAGATTTCAGTCACAACAACCGAGGAATGTCCTAAAACCTGTTTTGTCAGGTTAATGTCCCGGTGTTTAATCCAGTGGCGCACGGCAAAGGTGTGTCTCAGGCTGTGGAAAGTGATATCATTAGACAACCCGGCTTTTTGGGCAAACACCTTGAACTGATGAGAGACAGTACATTTATGCGGGACATTCTCTTTCACTTTCAGATATGTATCCACTAATTCAGGATCAATGGGTATAATCCGATCCTGACGGCCTTTGGTGTTGGTAATGCGGAGATGTTCTCCATCCGGCAGAAGCTCACTGTTTTTCAGTTCAGAAACCCTCATACCAGTATTCAGGTGAATAAGAAAAACATCCCGCATCAAGGGCTTATCTTCAGCTGCTTTCATGAGTTGCTTTACTTCATCATCCGTCATGAACTTAGGATGAGACTTATCAATCTTCAGAAGCTTAATCCTGAAGGGCAGTTTATCAATATACTCTTCTTCCACCGCCCAGTTGAAAAAACGGCGGATTCCCCGGAGAAGAATGTTCACCGTTGTGGGTGTAAACCGGGTCTCGATCTTTCCGGATTTGGGGTTCACCCGCTCCGCATGAAGCAAACCTTTCATCAGAATCGCATTATCCGATTTGACAAAGGAATCTATGGGTTTATCTTTTCCGAAGATGCGGATCAACTCATTAAGGGCATCCTTATACCGCTGGAGTGTTGACTTCTGGATCAGGTTCTCCTGGGATTTCAGGAAAAGTGATACCATGGCAGACAGGGTGTTCCCGGACAGGGATGCCTTATCTGCGAGGGGATCTTCCGTGATACCGAGTTTGATTTCATATTCAAGCTTATTCACCGCACGCAAGCGTTGTTTTGCCAGCGACAAGGACTGTGTTTTCAAGGATATGCACCGTGTTTTATTCCCTTGTCCCTTGTATATGCCGTAGTAGTTCTTCCTGGACTTTTTCAGATAGGCCATGATAAACTCCTTTCCAATGTGTGTTCTTTGGTTTCAGTTCTCCGGGCTCACCCACGTTCACGTCTCCCCTTTTCCGGGTTTGCTGAGAGCAGTTGTGGTATTCACCCGTGCTCACTATAGTTATGTCAGCGGGATTTGGCAGTATTGAGGGAAGGGGATAAAAAACGGGGGGATATAAAAAAGCCCCTGAAAGTGGACTCAGGGGTGTAAGGGTTTGGACTAAAACTTCCTATATGTGGGTAAAGAGTGGGGTTGGCGGAGGAAATCCGATATATCACCCGGAATCTTTCGAGCAGATGGAAGCCTACTAAACTCCGGATGATGGAGTGTATTTATCCGCTTTTAAACGGATGAGGATAAAGAGCTGGATGTTTATGTGACGGTTCAGGTGTCCTTAGATACCTGATTTCTGCATAAAACATATTGAGGAGGCGAAAACCGTTGTTGTTGTTGCTGTTGGACGGGTTATTGTTGTTGCGATTGGCAACCCGGCAGTTGGTCGCGTTGTTGTTCCAACTACCACCGCGGAGCACACGGTTCGAGCCTGATAAAACACTCTTTACCCTTTGTCAAAGATGAATTTTCGAATAGTTGCCGTATGAAACCAGGATATATGTGCAGCTATAGAATTCAGTGAATTCAGATAAGTATCTTGTCTAATACGACAATGATTAAATTCCCATTTTCTTTGTTTTAAAGTCTTCAGGGAACGCTTGAGGCTTTTACGATGAATACGGATTGTGGCCGGATAGATTCTGGCACCCAGAAAACTCAGACCATTCAGGCGTTGATTGATTAAAGTCGCCCTTTCTTTCAAATTGAGCCTAAGCCTTTCAGCCAAAAAAGTCTCTATGGCAGGCTTTACCTGCTTTAAAGATTCTTTTGAATTGGAAAAGAGAACCACATCATCCATATAACGGATATAAGCAAGTCCCTTTAACTTATGACGGATATACGTATCCAGTGTATCCAGATAGACATTGGCCAGAAATTGAGATGTGAGATTACCAATGGGTAATCCAGTACCATGGGACCCACCAGAATCGATAATCCTGAACACAACATCCAGAAAACGAGC
>JAGGVO010000025.1 GCA_021157965.1 Candidatus Neomarinimicrobiota bacterium | reverse complement strand
TTGCGTGTCCCTGTGCCATGGGTCTGGCCACTCCCACAGCCATTATGGCGGGGACCGGCAGAGGGGCCTTGAAAGGCATACTTTTCCGGAACGGCACAGCCCTGGAAACATCCGCCCGGGCGGATGTGATCCTCTTTGACAAAACGGGGACCATCACCCGGGGAGAACTGACCGTACAGGATGTCATCCCCCTGAAAAAGGCTCCGGAAAACTGGCTTGCCCTCACCGTATCGGCTGAAGCCGCTTCAGAACATCCCCTGGGAAAGGCTATTGTGAAATATGGTGAATTACAGGGGATATCTCAGCAGCCGGTGGAAAATTTTAAAATTCACAGTGGGGACGGACTCTCCTGCCGGATGGGGGATCAAAGCATTCGCGTGGGAAAACCGGAGTGGATCCTCAAGGAAAAAAATTATACAGATGAAATCATATCCCGGGTTCAGGCCCTTCGCCAAAAAGGTCAAACGGTAATCCTGACGGAAATTGACGGGCAGGTTGCCGGAATGACCGGATTGGCAGACAGGCTCCGGGAGGATATCCCCGAAACGATCCGGTCTTTGCAGGAAATGGGACTCAAAACAGCCATGGTCACCGGGGATAACCGGGTCACGGCTGAGGCCGTCGCCCGGGAAGCCGGTATTGAAACAGTGCACAGCGGTGTCATGCCTGATGGGAAAGCGGATATCGTCAAAGAATTCCAACAAAAGGGTCACCGAGTGATCATGGTGGGAGACGGTGTGAATGACGCTCCGGCTTTAACCCTGGCCGATGTGGGAATTGCCATGGGGACAGGCACGGATGTGGCCATCGAATCCGGCGATATCATTTTATCCGGACACCAGAGTACCCGGTTGAAGGATACACTCTTTCTTGCCCGAAAAACACTAACGACGATTAAACAAAACCTATTCTGGGCCTTTTTCTACAACATATTGCTCATCCCTGTAGCTGCGGGAGTACTTTATCCTTTCGAGAATCTGCCAAACCTTCTCCGACAACTCCACCCCATCCTGGCAGCCCTGGCCATGTCTGTCAGCAGTATTACCGTGATTATGAACAGCTTGCGATTGTATTCAAAAAAATAAGGCTTTCTTCGTCTCTTTCTCCTCCACTCAATACGTCCCATATAAAAAAGCACCGTCCATTTTGGAAGGTGCTTTTGTCTGTTTCTGTTTTAATTTGAATATTACTTCATCAGAACCATCTTTTGAATCTTTTGTATTCCATCGGCACGGAGCCGCAGGACATAAATTCCCGACGCAAGGTGCGAGGCATTGAAAACCACGCTATGGCGCCCTGCCGTGATAAAGCCCTCATGGATAACCGCAACCCGGCGGCCAGTTACATCCAACACATCCAGCGTGACCGAAACATCATGGGGTATGACAAAAGGAATAGTTGTCACGGGGTTAAAGGGATTGGGATAGTTATTCCCCAAGGCATAATCCAGGGGAACCTGTACCGGTTTCTCAAGACCTGTCAGACGGCCATCCCCATAAACCACCTGGTAAAAATTATCCACCCCGATAGTCCCGTAAAGGGCACTTTCCGGTGTCCGCCGCATCTGAAAGCTGTGAATCAGGTATTCATCGCCGTTCAGGATTCCATCACCGCCACCTGCGGCCCAGGTTCCTACAACAGAAGGATCATTCAGCGGCCATTCGAAGAGTTTCCAGCCCAGCCAGTTCAGCGTATCCCATTTGGAAACTTCCAACCCGGTAAGCACTCCGCCTGTCATTTCTTTTAAGCAAATGCGGAAGAGATTCTCACTTCCATCACTGTAAATAAAAACATGGAGCGTTTTTGTAGAGTCCATGGTACGTATGGCAGGCACACCATCCACCAGTTCAACGGACAAAAACCCGTCCGTTGTGTCAGGATCCCACAGATATGTCAGATAACCGCTCTTTTCCGGAGTCTGTCCGGGCACGAAAAATTCCTCCGTGTACCAGAAATTGGTTACGCTTTCATTGATCCCGTAGGTATAGGGAGACATTTGGGGCTTGTTCCAGGTTCCCCGGGCAAACATGCGGTCAATATACCTGGAATCGGCCAAATGGCGGTTTTGGGTTGTGAATGTCATTTCATACGGCTCAGAAAGTGCATTTCCTTTCAGATCCTTCAGATCCTGGCTCAGGCTGATGGTGTATTCGCAGTCCGGAATAAATTCCGTACAGGATTTCAAGGTGAATACCGATTGATTATTCGCCGTTGTCACTTTCCATGCCACGGCCGGAGGATCCAGGGTATCCGGAATTCCCACCGGTGTTTCTGTAATAGTCAAGGCCCGGTGAACGGTTGAACTGTCAATGATTTCGTTAAAAGGAATCGAAATTAAGCCATTGACGGAAAACCCCGTGATTTCCGCTGATCCGGGACGTGGCCACAGGCTCTGCGTATCCACAACGGGTCCTTCCGTGTCCGCCGGCTCCGTGGTAAAATCGAGGACAAAGGCATCACCGCCGTAGCCGTCCCTGTTCCCATCCAGTGGGACCCGGTTATAAAGCCCCACGGCGGATGGTTCCACACGGAGCTGATAGGGTGTGCCATACTGCAATTGTTCAGGAAAAGTGAGGGTAACAGCCTTCAGATCCTCCCGCCATTCAATGGCCATATCCGCTGTTGGAGAGATGGACAAGGCCGATGAGAATGTCTCAGGATCCACAGGATAGTCAAAGGTAATCAAAAGATGCTGATGGATGGGGACATTCATTTCATTCGGGGCAATGTTATGCCAGGTGACGGCCGGAGGATACATGGGGAGCGCTTCCGTTTCAACCATATTGGACAAACCGCTTTCCATCCAGGCCCTGTTCAGGCTGGTAACGGTAAATTTCCAGGTTTCGGGATGGGGCATTTTGGGATCAAAATAGAGAGGGATATCAAAGGTGGAATCTGAACGGACGATCCGGAAAATTGCCGAGGTATCGGGGTCAAAATCCGGACTCTGCTGACGATAGACGGCAAACCAGTGCGGTTGATCCAATTCGCCCGGTTCCACATGAATGCGATACCGGGATGTATCATCCTGAATAAGAGTAATGACCGGAACAGCCGGTACAGGATATCCCATAAACTCCGCGACCGGTGGTTTGACGGGCCGGTGGAAAATATTCTTTTTCGCCCACTCCCAGCTGTCAGGGTAGCTTTCCCAGCTTCCATAACTAAAAAACTGAAAACCATGTGTCCAGCCAAGATCACGGGTGTCATTCACGATACTCCGGTGGTTTGACCAGATATTATAATCCAGAAGGATATAAGACGCCGGTCCGGCTGTATAGTGATACCCGGCTTCGAGTCCCGGACCTATATTGGGATACCAGTCTGTTTTGAGTTCATTGGCAAACGTGAGTCCCGTCGTCCAGTGATAGTGCATAGGCATCAGATGATTCACCCATCCTTCATTGAACCATTTTGCCGCATCCTGGTAAACACTGTAATACCCGTTCCAGCTGGCGGTCCCCCCGGCTTTATAGCGTCCCAGGGCTGCGGCCGATATTTTCACCCAGGGTTTCACCTGCCGGACTGAATCCGCCACCAGTTCAATAAACCGGTTCACTGAACCACGCCAGTAATTTTCCCAGGAGCTGTATCCTTCCGGCACACCCCCGCTATAGGGATGCTCAACATCATAAAGGTAACGGCCGCCTTTGTTTTTTGTCAGGTCGTAAATCACCTCTTCAGGAGGAATATAGCCGTCGGCAAGGTTGTGCTCTTTCACATACAGGGCCCATTCCAGGCCGGTTTTGGAATTGCTGTATTCATTCCAGCGGACATAGTCGAAGTGGATTCCGTCTATATCATATTTATTGACAATTTCCAACACCACATCCCGGGTATATTCCCGCACTTCTGCCAGTCCGGGAGACAAACACAGGTTATCCCGCATGGGATTTCCGTCACGGTCCCGGCATACCCAATTGGGATGTTTTTGTGCCGGCGCACCTTTTGCCAGAGAAGCTGTGGCAAAGGTGTTAAACCAGGCATGGAGCTCCATACCCCTTGCATGGGCCTGTTCAATGGCATACTGAAGAGGGTCGTAGCCGGGGTAACTGTTATTGGTGTATGTCCCCCAGGGTTCATAATCGGATTGATAATAAACTTCCCCTGCCCTCCGGACATGCCAGAGAACAGCATTCATGTTTGCCGCCTTCATATTGTCCAGAATCTCACGCGTCCTGGCCTTGTTCTTTTCAATTGACGCCTCTGTATTCGTTGAAGAAACCATGTAATTCCAGATGATCACCCAGGCCGTCCTGAACTCCCGGTTGTTCAATTCGGCACCAAAGGCCTGAACCACTAAAATCAGAATGAGCAACACAGTAAATATCCGACATTTCATACATACACCTTCATTTTTTTATTTATTTGATTTCCATCAATAATATTAATTGATTCTCTCCAAAAATAACAGTCAAAAGAAAGGCATCCAGATACGACCGGATGAGGAGGGCGGTAGTTGGCAGTCGGCAGTTGTCAGTTCTCAGTCGGCAGTTGTCAGTCGACAGTTTGAAAGTCCCAACGCTGATGCACATAAACAAACCAGGAGCGAAGCGGCGCCTGGTCATCGAGTAGACCGCCGACAGGCGGTCGTAGCGAGATGCCAACTTCCAGCTTCCAACTTCACAATAAGATTGATTGGATCGGATGATTGGAAAATTGGGAGAATGATCCTGGATTTCAGACTGGGGAATTATTTGGCAAATCATATATAGGTTTAATAATATTATCTTGCGTTAAGCCGGAATTCGGTGTATTTTACCCCCGGGGTGGGGGGCGTTATCTTACGGAAATCATATATCCCATTTCTCTTATAATCTCGGTATCCAATCAGTAGAAAATCCCTAATCGAATCAATTATTTTTTAAGAAGTTAGAAGCTGGAAGTTAGAAATTGGCGCCGCTTCGCGACTGGTGTGTATACGTGGAGCAGCGGGCGTTGGAACTGCCAACTGCCAACGGGCGACTGTCAACTGAGAACTGACAACGCCCCAATCATCCAATCCAATCAATATTCTCTACCCTTCTCCAGTATCACAAACTCTCAGCTCAAAACACCAACTCTCCACTCCCCTAAACATATTCTCCCCAGCTCCGTATACTCAGATCCTTTTCTCTGTAGCGGGTCATAGCATAGACAAAAGCACTGGCCAGCCGGGCATTGGTAATGAGGGGAATATTATGATCAATGGCACTCCGTCGGATTTCATAATCGTTCCGGAGTTCACCCGTCGTCAGGTTTTTGGGAATATTGATAACCAAATCAATCTTTTTCTCCCGGATATAATCCAGAGTATTAGGCTTTTTATCCTCATCCGGCCAATGGAGGACTGTCGTTTTTATCCCGTTTTTCTTCAGAAAATCATGGGTCCCCTTCGTGGCATAAAGCTTATAGCCTTTCTCCTGAAGCAGCCGGCTGCTGATTATCATTTCAACCTTGGACCGGAGCGGACCTGTGGATAAAAGAATGTTTTTTTGCGGAATCCGGTAGCCGACAGACAGCATGGCTTTCAAAACGGCATCGTACACATCCTCTCCCAGGCATCCCACTTCCCCGGTGGAAGACATATCCACACCCAGCACCGGATCGGCTTTGGCCAGCCTGGAAAAAGAGAACTGAGAGGCTTTAACCCCAACATAATCCAAATCAAATATGGATTTGTTTATGGGAGGAATATCCTCCCCCAACATGACACGCGTAGCCCGGTCAATAAAATTCACTTTCAAGACCTTTGAAACAAAAGGGAAGCTCCGGGATGCCCGAAGATTACATTCAATCACTTTAATCTGATTATCTTTTGCCAGGAGTTGCATGTTGAAGGGGCCGGAGATCCTGAGTTCCCGGGCAATGCTCCGGGCTATTTTTTTGATCCGCCGGACCGTTTCCAGATAAATCTTCTGTGGAGGAAAGACAATTGTGGCATCTCCTGAATGGACTCCGGCAAATTCTATGTGCTCTGAAATGGCATAAAGAATCATCTCGCCGTTTTTTGCCACGGCATCAATCTCAATCTCCTTTGCTTCCTCAATGAATTTGGAAACAACCACAGGATATTCTTTGGAAACATTTGCTGCAAGAGAAAGGAAGTGCTCCAGTTCATCCCGGTTGGATACCACATTCATGGCCGCACCGGAAAGGACATAGGATGGTCTGATGAGAACGGGAAAATCCACCATATCTACAAAGCGGTGAATATCCTCAATACTTGTGAGTTCCTGCCACTCGGGCTGATCAATCCCAAGCCGGTCCAGCATAGCAGAAAATTTGTGACGATTCTCGGCATTGTCGATAGACACGGGCGACGTTCCCAATACCGGAATTTTCTGCCGGTAAAGCCGCATAGCCAGATTATTGGGAATTTGACCGCCTACGGATACAACAACTCCCCCGGGATTTTCCAGCTCTGCAATATCCATCACCCGTTCCAAAGTCAATTCATCAAAATAAAGCCGGTCACACACATCGTAATCCGTACTTACCGTTTCGGGATTGTAATTGATCATGACAGACCGATAACCCAGTTCATGGATAGTTTTCAGAGCACTGACACTGCTCCAGTCAAACTCCACCGAACTGCCGATCCGGTAAGCGCCTGAGCCGAGAACAATAACCGATTTTCCGTCCTGTTCGTATGTCACGTCGTGAGTCAGACCGTTATATGTGAGGTATAAATAATTGGTTTTCGCCGGGAATTCTCCGGCCAGAGTATCAATTTGCTTCACCACGGGACGGATACCCCGCCGATTCCGTTCCTCCCGGACACGCAACAAATCGTTCTCAATGACTTTGTTCGGGCTTTTCAGAACTGCCCGGGCTATTTGAAAATCAGAGAAACCAAACTGTTTTGCCCGCAGAAGTATCAAATCCGGAATCGCCTGAAGATTTTTATATTCTGAAAGCCGGGTATATAGATTTACAATGTTTTTCAGCTTTTCAAGAAACCAGTGATCAATACGGGTCAGAGCATGAATTTTTTCCACCGGATAGTTATTCATCAGAGCATGGGCTATGACAAAAATACGCATATCGGTTGGTTCGGTAAGGGCTTTGTCCACATCTTTCACGTCAAAACCCCGGTTGCCCACAAAGCCGTGCATTCCCTGACCAATCATGCGGAGGCCCTTTTGGATTGCCTCTTCGAAGGTCCGGCCAATGGCCATGACCTCACCCACACTTTTCATGCTGCTGCCGATTTTCTTGGAAACTCCCTGGAATTTTTCCATATCCCAGCGGGGAATTTTGCATACGATATAGTCCAGAGCCGGCTCAAAAAAGGCGGATGTGGTTTGCGTGACAGAATTTTTTATCTCGTGCAAACCATATCCAAGTCCCAGCTTTGCAGCCACAAAAGCCAGGGGATAACCGGTGGCTTTTGAAGCCAGGGCACTTGAACGGGAAAGGCGGGCGTTCACTTCGATCACGCGGTAACCCTCCGAGTCGGGGTCCAGGGCATATTGTACGTTGCATTCCCCTATTACTCCGATATGGCGGATAATCCGGATAGAGAGTTCCCGGAGTTTATGGTATTCACTGTTGGTAAGTGTCTGGGATGGTGCCACAACAATACTTTCTCCGGTATGAATCCCGAGGGGATCAAAATTTTCCATATTGCACACTGTAATGCAATTGTCGTATTGGTCCCGAACCACTTCATATTCAATTTCCTTCCAGCCTTTAAGGGATTCTTCCACCAGGACCTGCGGGCTGTAGGAAAAGGCCGATTCAGCCATTCGGCGGAGTTCTTTTTCATCGGAAGCAAACCCCGATCCCATGCCTCCCAGAGCGTATGCCGCCCGGAGTATGACAGGATATCCCAGGGTTTCGGCTGCTTGACAAGCCTCTTCTACTGAGGATGTAGCCATACTCCGGGCAGTACTGACACCAATTTCCCGGAGTTTTTCAACAAAGATGTCTCTGTCTTCCGTGTCAATAATTGCCCGGACCGGCGTTCCCAGAACTTGAATATTGTATCTTTCAAACACTCCGTTTTTATAGAGTGCAATGCCGCAATTGAGAGCCGTCTGTCCGCCAAAAGCCAGTAAAATACCATCAGGCCGCTCTTTTTCTATCACCCGTGTGACAAAGTGGGGTGTTACAGGAAGAAAATATATCTCATCCGCCAGTTCTTCCGAGGTTTGCACCGTGGCAATATTGGGGTTTATCAGAACGGTCTGAATCCCTTCTTCTTTCAGAGCTTTCAGTGCCTGAGACCCGGAATAGTCAAATTCACCGGCTTCCCCGATTTTGAGTGCGCCGGATCCTAATACCAGGACCTTCTGAATCTGTTTATCCATCATACCTGCTTTTTATTCGTGTGATAAATTCTTCAAAGAGAAACTGAGTGTCGGTCGGACCTCCGGATGCTTCCGGATGAAACTGGGTTGAAAAGAAAGGTTTTTCCTTGTGGATGATTCCTTCCACCGTCCCGTCGTTGACATTTTCAAAATAGATTTCCCATTCCGGAGGGATACTATCAGGATCTACGGCATACCCATGATTCTGAGAGGTAATGTAACATCTGAAAGTCCCTTTCTGCTGCACCGGCTGATTATGACTCCTGTGCCCGTATTTCAGCTTATAGGTATCAGCGCCTGCAGCCAGAGCCATAAGCTGGGATCCCAGACAAATTCCAAAGACGGGGACTTCGTTCTGCAGAGCTTTTTTCAGGTTACCAATGGTTTTCCCGCATTGTTTGGGATCACCGGGACCATTCGTGAGAAAAATACCGTCAAAGGATTCACGGGTTACATCAAAATCCCAGGGAAGACGGGTTACTTTTGTGTCGAATCGCAGCAATTGCCGGATAATGTTATTTTTCACACCACAATCAATTAAAGCGATGTGGTACCGTCCTGATCCATAGGTTAAAGGGCTTTCCACGCTCACCTTTTCCACCAGGTTTTCCCCGGAAGGATCATACCATTCCGTATCGCCGTCTATGAGAATTTTTCCCAGCATGGTCCCCTTCTCCCGGAGAATCTGGGTCAAAGCCCGGGTGTCTATGTCATACACTCCGGGGATTTTGTGCTCGATAAGCCACTCCTGAAGACTTTTTGCAGCGTTCCAGTGGTGATAATTAAAGGAATAATCGGAAATAATCAGCGCTGAAACATGAATCCGGTCCGATTCATAATAGGCATGGAGCCCTTCTTTCTCTTCCGGTGCCGGTACGCCGTAATTACCGATTAACGGATAGGTGGATACAAGAATCTGCCCTTTATAGGAAGGATCGGTCAGGCTCTCCGGATATCCGGTCATCGCCGTGTTAAAAACAATTTCACCTGAAACAGAGCGTTCATATCCAAAAGACTTACCCGTAAATTCCATACCGTTTTCTAAAATAATTTTTGCGCTGCGTTCGTGTTTCATGAATCCTCAGTTTCCCCAATTTTTATAAATTAAAAGTTTTCTGGGAATTTTGCTTAACATTTATGCCTTATTTTTAAATTTTATCGAAAAGAAATCAGTGAGATCCTTTACCGGGGTAAATCCTGCACTATGTACTGAAAAAGTGATTCACTTATTCGTCAGGGATGACTACTTTCGGGAAAATTCTATTTAACAGACATCTGTCAGGAGGATAACGTGAAACGGACAGCACTCATTATCAGCGTAATAATCTTTTGTTCATCTCTCACTTTCGGAGAAACGCCGGCAGAGCTTACGGAACGGCTTGCCCGGGAAACAGAGGCTCTTAAACATGCTCAATGGAGCGTGTATGCCATGTATGCCGATAACGGAGAAGTCATTATTGACCACCATTCGGATGAGAGTCTGGCAGCGGCATCGGGGCTCAAGCTGGTGACAACGGCAGCAGCCTTGCTGGAACTGGGTGAAAATTTTCGATTTAAAACAGAACTGGCATATAAGGGGGATATCAATAAGCGCGGAGTGCTGGACGGAGATCTGATTGTCATCGGCGGAGGAGATCCGGTTTTAGGTTCAGACTGGTTGAAAACTGCTATTCAGATGGATTCGCTGAAAGTCATGCTGGTACAGACCGTTGAAAAAGCCGGAATTCAGTCTGTAAAAGGAGATCTGATTTTGGATGTGAGTATCTTTGATGATCAGGTTTTACCCGATGATTGGATCTGGACCGATATCGGCAATTATTACGGAGCCGGGGTTTGGGGATTGAATATTGCCAACAATCTGTATCATCTGACATTCCGTCCCGGTGATAAAGAAGGGGATCCTGCACCGGTGATCGATCTTTCTCCCCGGATTCCCGGACTTTCCTTTATCAATCACATGAAAACAGGTCCCGAAGGATCCGGCGATCAGGGATACATTTACTGTCCTCCCAGAGGAAAAACAGCCTATCTCAGGGGGACTGTCCCTGCAGGCTTTGAGGATTTTACAATTCGAGGCTCCATGCCAAATCCCCCGGAATGGATGGGACATTGGTTAAAAGAAGCCCTGATGCGTGCCGGCATTGAAGTCCGGGGAAAGGTAAATGTAACAGAAACACCAACAGACCGGGAAGGATTTCATTCACTCCTGATCATCTCTTCCCCTCCTCTCCGGGAAATCATTGAGGTCACAAACAAGCGAAGTGTCAATCTTTTTACGGAAGTGCTTTTAAAGATGACGGCTCTCCACCATTCCGGTGAGAGCAGTACATCTGCAGGAACCCGGACGGTCCGGGAAATTTTTACGGAACGGGGACTGGAATTGGATGGGTTCCGGATGAAGGACGGGAGCGGATTATCCCGATCCAATATGGTTCGGACATCCCATTTCGCACACATTCTGGCCTATATGTCCCAAACACCCCTTGCCCGGACTTATATGGAATCTTTTTCTCTCTGCGGATCGGATGAAGAGCCGGGCTGGTTGAAAAATTTCGGCCGCGGGACTCCCGTAGAAATGAATGCCCGGATAAAAACCGGCTATATTGAAGCGGTCCGCTCCCATTCCGGTTATGTGACATCCCGCTCCGGCAGGCTTATCACTTTTTCTATGATGTGCAACAACTTTACAGGCTCTACCGGACCCATTAACGAAATCCATGAGAAAATTGTCATTTCCCTGGCAGAATTGAGATGAAACGTGGAGATGGAAAATCAGAAGATTGGATGATTGACCTTGGACTTCAGTCCGGGAAAAACGGGGAGAAAGCAGCAGCCCGGGACTTCAGGCCGGAGGAATTATTTGGCAAATCATATATAGGATTGATAATATTATCTTGTATTAAGTCGAATTTCGGTATATTTTACCCCCGGGGTAGAGGCAATCACATTACAAAAACGACATAATTAAATATTACTAATTTTTAATAAACTCCGTAGTCTCAACCTCTCAACCTCTAAACGTCTCAACGTCTAAACATCTCAACATCTAAACCTCTAAACGTTCTCTACAAGTCGGATCAACGCATCGAGATGCTGCAGTATCAGTTCACCCCGGGGGATTTTCATTTTTTCCAGTTCCTGAATGTATTCATCAGCATCTTTCGATGACAAGCCAAACCAGCTG
>JAGGVO010000024.1 GCA_021157965.1 Candidatus Neomarinimicrobiota bacterium | reverse complement strand
CCGGAAGTACCAACGGGCCTTGGTATTGCAGAAATGGATGGAAATGTTCAAATCTGGTGGGCTCCCGTGGAAATGGAACCCATTAAGTATTACTCAGTCTATCGCAGTGTGAATGACGGTGCTATGGAATTGCTGGACCACACCATTGATCTTGAATACACGGATACAGACATAGTCCCCGGAAGCACCTATCTTTACGCAGTGAGTGCTACGGATTATTCAGCCAATGAATCGGAAAAATCCGATCTGGTCAGTTTCCATATCACCTCTGTTGAAGAAAATCAGATCCCCGAAGAATTTGCTCTCAGACAAAACTATCCCAATCCCTTCAACCCTGTAACCACCATTTCTTTCGACCTGCCCAAAGCCGAAAAAGTATCTCTGATTATCTATGACATCCTTGGAAATCATGTCAAAACACTCTATTTGGGAGAACTGGAAGCCGGTTGTTATGATTTCAAATGGGATGCCACGAATTCGAGGGGACGCTCCGTTAGTTCCGGTATGTATATCTATAAACTGACAGCCGGTAATTTTTCTGCCTTTGAGAAAATGGTACTGCTGCGGTAAAAAAAGATATTCCCGTCCGGAAATGTATCCGGACATATAATAGATCAGGTGTCGGTCGATTCCGGCACCTGATTTTTTTTTGTGATAAAAATTGGTAAAAAATAAAGGAAAGATTTTACTGTTAAAGTTCATTGTGTTGTTGGTATGTGCCCAGGGCGAGATTCGAACTCGCACGAGAGTAATCTCACTAGACCCTGAACCTAGCGTGTCTGCCAGTTTCACCACCTGGGCATATCTCAAAAAGCAGGTGAATTTATTCTGATTATTATTTGTTGACAAGAAAAAACTTGGATTCAATATGCTCCACTCTCCACTTTCCATTCTCAAAACAATCATTGTTTAAAATAATCCCGGGGATTAAATTTTGAGGCTGGAAAAACAGGATGAATTATGGGTAAAGTTGTTTCAATAGCCAATCAAAAAGGGGGTGTGGGAAAGACGACGACGGCCATCAACCTGGCCGCTTCCATTGCCGTCATGGAAAATAAAGTCCTCCTGATTGATATAGATCCCCAGTCCAATGCAACCTCAGGGCTCGGTATCGATGTCAACCATGCAAAATATACAACCTATGAGGTTATTATCGGGAATGAACCGGCAAAAAGTGCCATTGTTAATACGGACCTGCCTTACCTGGATATTATGCCGGCCAATCCCCGGTTGGTTGGTGCAGAAGTGGAAATGGTCAATATGCTGGCCCGGGAGACCCGCCTGAAAGAGGCAATTCATTCCGTGGTTCCTCTCTATGATTTTATTTTTATTGATTGTCCACCTTCAACCAATGTTCTGACAGTTAACAGTTTTACTGCTTCCGATTCGGTGCTGATTCCCATACAGTGTGAATATTTTGCCCTGGAAGGACTCACCCAGCTTTTGAATACCATCCGGCTTATACAGAAAAGTCTGAATCGGAAATTGGATATTGAAGGAATTCTGTTAACCATGTACGACTCCCGGTTAAATTTGAGTCACATGGTGAAAAGCGAAGTAGAACAGTATTTTGGGGACAAAGTCTATAAAACTGTTATCAACCGGAATGTTCGCCTGGGGGAAGCACCCAGCTACGGAGAGCCGATTATCACCTTTGATATTCATTCTACGGGTGCAAAGAATTACATGGACCTTGCAAAGGAATTTATACGGAATGACAAACAGAAAACATAAAGCCTTGGGGCGCGGACTCAGCGCCATGATTCCCAATTTTGAAACGGAGGATGCCCGGGAGAATCTGAATGAAATAAAACTCTCCCTCATTAGCATGAATCCCCTCCAGCCACGAAAACTCTTTGATGAAACAGTCATGGATGAACTGGTGAATTCCATCCGTGAAAAAGGGGTGATCCAACCGGTTACTGTTCGGAAAAAGGGAGAGGGATATGAGCTGATTGCCGGAGAACGGCGGGTACGGGCAGCCCGGATTGTTGGACTCCACACCATTCCCGCCTATGTGATTGATGTGGCTTCTGATGAAGAAATGATGGAACTGGCACTCATTGAAAATATTCAACGGGAAGATCTGAACCCGGTGGATGAAGCCCTGGGATATTCTCTGTTGATTGAAAAATATGGTATTTCCCAAGAAGCGGTAGCTTCCAAGGTTGGGAAAAACCGGACCACCATTACAAACAGCATTCGTTTGCTGAAATTACCGGAAGAGATTTTAAACGGCCTTCGGGACCGTAAAATAACGACAGGTCATGCCCGGGCCCTGCTTGGGCTGGAGTCTCCCAAACAACAGTTAACACTCTATCAGAAAATTATTCAGGAAGGACTCAGTGTCCGGAATGTGGAAGAATGGGTTCGGAAGATTTCGGAACGGGGACACCGTCCTCAGAAAGAAACCAAAACACGTCTAAAAAATCCCTGGCATCGCAAAATTGAATCCCTCTTACAGCAAACTCTGGGGACCCGTGTTCGTATCAGGCCATCAATCCGGGGGGGAAAACTGGAAATCGATTACTATTCTCCGGAAGACCTTGAACGGCTGATGGAATTATTCGAAACAATTCAGTATTGAGAGGTATGGGAAACAAAAAAAAATATACCATCTGTCTTATCCCTTCGGATCACGGGCCACAGAAAATGTTCGAATTGAATGCCCGGGTTCTCACATTCCTGCTGTCCCTTGGCATTTTCTTTATTATACTTATTATTGCTTCCTATGTATTTCTTATCCCCCGGGCTACCCGGTATGAAAACCTTAACAGGGAGGTCTCCGAACTGGCCGGAGACAGGGCCCGGTATATCCAACTGGTGGAAGATTTCCGCAGGATGCAGGAAATGCACCAGTATGTCCGGCGACTGCTGGGAGTGGATATGATGACCTCGATGGACAGCGTATCTGCTTCTGATACATTGAATTTTCATGCCGCCCCTCTCATGCAGAGAAATGTCATCGTGCTGGATAATATCCCCACAACTGCGCCGCTGACAGGACTTGTAACCCAACGATTTGATGCGTCTGTACCTGAGCTTTTTACCGATTCACACAAAGGAATTGATATTGCCTGTCGCGTGGGAACACCGGTTCTGGCCGCTGCTTCAGGCTGGGTTGTGTTTTCCGGATGGACTCTTGGGTTGGGAAATACGGTCATCATCAATCACGGATCGGATTATCTGACAATTTACGGTCATAACAGCAGAAACCTCGTTGTGAACCGGCAATCGGTGGAAAGAGGACAGCGAATCGCTTTATCGGGAAACAGCGGCTACAGCTCGGGTCCTCATCTTCATTTTGAAATTTGGAAAAACGGCGAAGCAGTGGATCCGGAAAAATATATTCCGGAATATGCAACGGGAAGCGGGGAATTATGAAAGAAAAACCAACGTATACAATCATCGGCGATGATACAGAGATCAAAGGAGATGTCTTTATTAAAGGCAGTATCATGATTGCCGGTAAGATTGAAGGGAACGTGACAGCAGGAGAAACCGTAAGTATTACAGCCGGCAGTGTGGTCAATGGTTCCATCAGCGCGAAAGACATTTTCATCAGCGGAACGGTTCTGAATGGAGTACATGCTACGGGAAAAGTAACACTGGGGGCTGATTCCCGGCTGGAAGGTACGCTTAAAGCCTCCCGTTTGATTATTGAAGACGGTGCGCGATACAGCGGCCTTTGCTCCATGTCAGACGAAGGAGAAAGCCGGGAGGACGATGAAAAAATGGAAAGTCAGACATAGGATTAGAAACCTTAAAATCTTAAATTTCCATGATAATTGAAAGAACTGACATAAAACAAATGCCCGATACTGACAAGCCGGGATTTTAATTTCACCGGTGCAATTCGGCAGAGAAGGAGCAATAATGGAAGTTAAGCTGGAAAACCTCATAAAAAAGATTAAAGATGAAGGGGTAGGGGCTGCAGAAAAGAAAGCAGCAGAAATCCTGGAAAATGCCCGGAAAGAATCTGAAAAAATTCTGAAAAATGCTGAAAAAGAAGGCGAAAAAATCCGGGAGGAAGCCAAAAAGGATGCTGAGAAGACAAAAGCAAATGCCGAGACCTCCATACAACAGGCTGCAAGGGATACGCTTCTTTCCCTGAAAGAAGAGATCCGGCGTCTTTTTGACAGGCTGGTAAAACAGAAGATTGATGAAAACCTGGATGAAAATCTCCTTCGGGATCTGATCGTGAAACTGGTGGAAACATGGGCAAAAGGGGAAGAAGTCCGCGTATTGGCAGGAAAAGTGGATGTCAACAAGCTTACTTCTCTCGTGATGAAAAAGCTGAAAGCGGAAGCCAAAGAAGGGGTGGAGATTAAACTGGACAAAAGAATATCCCATGGGTTTCGTTTCGGACTCAAAGGGAGTGATTTGAGCTATGATTTTACGGATGAGGCACTGATGGAAGCCTTCGGCTTTTTTCTGAGCCCCAAGCTGGCGGATCTTCTGCAAGAAAAACCTGAAAAAGAAAAATCATGGGAATAATGGATAAGTATTATTACCTGGCTGCCCAGTTGCCTTTACTAAAACCCGATATGGATTCACCGCCAACCCTTCGGTGGTTTCTTGACGAAGCCCGAAAATGGCTCAGTCCCGGGGATTATCTCAAGGTGGAATCCGCCAGTATCCGACACTATCAAAAAACCCCTTATGCATCCAGGACAGCTATCCGGTATGCCGATTTCGAAAAGAAGCTCCGAAGTGAATTGGTCCGCTATAGAAAAGCCCGCAAAGAGGACCATGAATATCGCTTACAGGGATTTTCCCAAAATCTGGTGAAAGAGGGAAATCCTCTCGAAATAGAAAAAAAATTGATTTTAAAACGTTGGGCATACTTGGATGAATTGGAATTCGGCCACTATTCGGATGTGGATTTTTTAGTGATTACCGCCCTGAAAATTCAGCTTCTGGAACGCTTGATGTCCTTTGATAAAGATAAGGGAATGGAAACATTTGAATCGGTGGTATCCGAAACGCTGTCCGGCGGGGTCGAGGGTGATGAAAAATCGACTGAAATGAATGAAAATGATAAAAACAATTGAGCTGTTTCTTCCTGCACCTGTCGGGAAGATGTGATAAGGAGTCTTACATGAGTGAAATGGTCAAGGGTACGATAACATCCATTAACGGAAATATGATTACCGTCCGTTTCAACGGCAGTATTGTCCAGAATGAAGTGGGATATGTCATTTTGGGTGAAGAGCGCCTGAAATCGGAAGTCATTAAAATCAATGCAGATCTGGCTTATATGCAGGTGTATGAACTGACCAAAGGTATTAAGGTTGGTGACCTTGTTGAGTTTACCCGTGAAATGTTATCGGTACAGTTGGGTCCTGGTATTCTCAGCCGTGTTTATGATGGTCTTCAGAATCCTCTGAATGATCTGGCCGCTGCACATGGATTTTTCCTCCCTCGTGGCGTAGTTTTAGATGCTATTGATATGAACAAATCATGGGCTTTTACTCCGAGTGTAAAGAAGGGGGATGTCATTTACAGAGGTATGGCCCTGGGAACCGTTCCGGAAGGAATCTTTGACCATAAAATTATGGTTCCCTTTGATTTTTACGATGAATATACCGTCGAATTCATTGTCGAAAAAGGTGATTATAAGGTGACCGATGAGATTGCGGTTTTGAAAGACAGCCGGGGTGAAAAACATTCGGTGACCATGATTTTTGAATGGCCTGTGAAAATTCCCATTGATGCCTATAACCGGAAGATTGTTCCCAAAGAACCCATGTCTACCCGTGTGCGGATTGTAGACACCTTTTTCCCTGTGAACAAAGGGGGGACATATTGTATTCCGGGTCCTTTCGGTGCCGGTAAAACAGTATTGCAGCAGCTGACAAGCCGCTATGCAGATGTGGATATCGTCATTATTGCCGCCTGTGGTGAACGGGCCGGCGAGGTGGTGGAAACACTGCGGGAATTCCCCAAACTGGAGGATCCAAGGACCGGTAAAACACTGATGGAACGGACTGTTATTATTTGTAACACCAGTTCAATGCCGGTTGCCGCAAGAGAGGCGTCGGTGTATACTGCCGCAACGATCGGTGAATATTATCGCCAAATGGGATTGGATGTCCTTATTTTAGCGGATTCCACATCCCGTTGGGCTCAGGCGATGCGGGAGGTCTCCGGACGGCTGGAAGAGATTCCCGGCGAAGAAGCCTTTCCGGCATATCTTGAATCACGAATTGCCGAATTTTATGAACGGGCCGGTTTTGTGGAACTACCGGACGGATCCTATGGGAGTATGACAATCGGCGGTACGGTGAGTCCTGCCGGAGGGAATTTTGAAGAACCGGTAACCCAGGCCACATTAAAAGTGGTTGGGGCTTTTCACGGGCTGTCCAGAGCCCGTTCCGATGCCCGGCGCTATCCTGCCATCGATCCCCTGGACAGTTGGAGCAAATACAAGGGGATCATTCCCCCTGAAAAAGTCGAGGAAGCTCACGATGTTCTCCGTCGGGGCAATGAAGTCCACCAGATGATGATGGTTGTCGGCGAAGAAGGAACATCCCTGGATGATTTTGTCGTTTATCTGAAAGGTGAGTTCCTGGATGCGGTCTACCTCCAGCAGGATGGATTTGACCCTGTGGACGCTGCCTGCACTGCGGAACGGCAGGAATATGTCTTTCATAAAATTCATCACATTCTGTTGGATTCCTACGAGTTTAACAATAAGGATGAAGCCCGGAAATTCTTTAATGTTCTCAGGCAGTTGATTATTGACTGGAATTATACCCCCATGGATAAGGAAGAATTTAAAACCCAGGAAAAAGAAATTGACAAACATCTGAAAAAGGCACGGGCGGAAAAGACCGCAGCGTAGGAGGAGATGTAAAGAATGAAAAAAGTTTACAATAGAATACTCAGTGTTATCGGTAATGTGATTACAGTCCGCGCGGAAGGTATTTCGTATGAAGAACTGGCGGAAGTAACAACATCCCGTGGTAAAACACTGGCGCAAGTGATTAAAATAGATGAGGATATTGTATCCCTCCAGGTCTTTGCAGGAAGCAAGGGTGTTTCCACCGATGATGAGGTCCGTTTTCTGGGACACCCTATGCGGGTTGCTTATTCTGAAAATATGCTGGGACGGATTTTTGACGGAAGCGGCCAGCCCCGGGACAAAGGCCCGGCCCTGACGGAAAATATGATTGAAATTGCCGGCCCCTCTGTGAATCCGGCGAAACGTATTATTCCGGACCGGATGATCCGGACGAATATCCCCATGATTGATGTGTTTAATTCACTGGTTGTATCCCAGAAACTTCCCATCTTTTCCGTTTCCGGGGAACCTTATAATGAACTTCTGGCCCGGATAGCCCTTCAGGCCGAAGTGGATATGATTATCCTGGGTGGTATCGGACTCAAATTCGATGAGTATATGTACTTTCGGGATGAACTGGAAAAGGGCGGAGCCCTGAATCGGTCCGTCTTTTTTGTCCATACGGCATCGGATCCGGTTGTGGAAGGACTTATGGTGCCTGACCTTTCCCTGGCCGTCGCTGAACGCTTTGCCCTCGACGGTAAAGATGTCCTTGTTTTACTGACGGATATGACCAACTATGCCGATGCCCTGAAAGAAATTGCCATTACTATGGAACAGGTTCCGTCAAACCGCGGTTATCCCGGCGATCTTTACAGCCAGCTTGCAGCCCGGTATGAAAAAGCCGTGGACTTTGATGACGCCGGCTCAATTACCATCCTGGCCGTAACTACCATGCCCGGCGATGATGTGACTCACCCTGTCCCTGATAATACGGGATATATTACGGAAGGACAGTTTTATCTGCGGAACGGCCGGATTGAACCCTTTGGTTCCCTAAGCCGTCTGAAACAACAGGTGAACGATAAAACCCGGAAAGACCACAGGGCGATTATGGACGGTATGATCCAACTCTACGCCCAATATCAGGAAACAGAAGAAAAACGCTCTATGGGGTTCCGGATGACGGAATGGGACAGGAAACTTTTGAAATACGGAAAACTTTTTGAAGACCGCATGATGAATCTGAAAGTGAATGTCCCCCTGGAAGAAGCCCTGGATAACGGGTGGAAAACTCTCGCAGAATGCTTTACACCCGATGAGACCGGATTCAGAACCGAACTGGTAAAAGAATTCTGGCCGAAAGGGGAAGAAAATAATGAAAAACAGAGTGAGGGGGAGAAAGAAAAGGGTAAAGATAAAAAGACTGAAAAAAGACTATAAAAGAGAGGAAGTAGCTGAGAAATCGTTGAGAGGAATGAAGGTGTAAATCCGGAGGCTTTTCGCGACGGCATAAAAACCTGAAAGAGGAGATAAATGGATGAAGTGATGTCCATACCGCGTAGTGTCTCTGATTCAATACTCAGAACTCCAACTCAACACTTATTACTCATCACTCATAAAGATTTATGGCAAAGATAAAACTGACAAAAAATGAATTCAAAAAGCAAAAGGATGCTCTGAAACGGTATACCCGGTACCTTCCGACGCTTGAATTAAAAAAACAGCAGTTGTTATCGGAGATACGGCGGATTCAGGATGAGATAGAAAAACTGAAAAAGCAGTATAAATCCATGAAAACCCAACTGGAAAAATGGGTGGCTGTTTTTGGAGAGGATGTGAATATTGGTTCTCTTTTTTCACTCCTGGAAATTGAGACCGAGCCAGGTAATATTGCCGGATCAGATATCCCGCTTTTTAAAGGCATAACCTTTGAAGATGTGGATTACGACCTCATGGAATATCCTTTCTGGGTGGATGAAGGTATTGAAACGATCAAGACATTTGTCGCCATGAATGCTGAAATTGATATTCTGAAACAGCAGGAAGAAATCATCCAGGAAGAGCTTCACACAACAGTTCAGCGTATCAATCTGTTTGATAAAATTTTGATTCCCCAAACCCGGGAAAATATCCGAAAAATCAGGATTTTCCTGGGAGATCAGCAAACAGCTTCGGTTGTCCGGGGGAAGATTGCCAAATCCAAACTGGAAAAGAAAAAGATGGAGGAAGCGGTCTGAAACGTCTGTTGGCGTATAAGACCTGAATACCGACTATGATCGTACCCATGCAAAAAGTAACACTTCTGGTAAGTCGGAGGGACAGGGATACCGCCCTGAAAACCCTGCGCAAGATGGGAGTGGTTCATATAAATATTCCACAATCCGTCATCAGTGAAGACATCAGTCGTATTGAGGAAAAGCTGAACAGAGCGGAAAAAGCAATTCGGCTTATTCCTGATACGGAAAAGCCGGGCAAACCCCGGGGAAAAACTGCCAGGGAAGTGATCGATGATATCCTGGAAATTGATGAACTCCGGTCCACATTAACCCAACGTTTGTCAGAACTCTCTGAAATGGAAACCTGGTATGAACGCTGGGGAAAAATATCCCTGGAAGATGTGAAAAAACTGGCAAAATCAGGTCTTTTCATCAAATTGTATGCCACATCCCGCTCCTCTCTTGAAGAGATCCCCGATGATGCGTGGGTTTTTGAAATTGGCGGAGATAAGAATGATGTCCGTCTGGCTTTTATCGCTAAAAGTGAGGAAGAAAGACTTCCTTTCAAAGAAGAAGTATTCCCTTCCATGGAGTATAAAGCTGTTCGGGAAGAACAGTGTGAAATTGGAAATGAGCTGAAATCCCTTTCCAAAAAGATATTACAGTATACAGCAGCTGTGAAGAAAATTCAGGATTATATCCGGTCGGTGGAAAAAAACCTGACCCTGGCAAAAATCCGTGATTCCCTTGCAGAAGAAGGCCCCGTACTGCTGTTGGAAGGTTTTATTCCTGAAGATAAAAAAGATATTATCAAAAAAGGCGCTGATAAGTATGGATGGGGATATGTCCTGGATACACCCTCGGAAGAAGACCTTCCGCCGACTCTGATTAAAACGTCCAAATGGGTAGAGGTGATTAAACCCGTTTTTGATTTTATGGGAACAGTGCCCGGATATCGGGAATACGATATCAGCATGTGGTTTTTAATCTTTTTCAGCCTCTTTTTTGCCATGTTGATCGGCGATGCCGGTTACGGTTTGCTCTTTATCGGAATTACAGCTTGGGCCAGGACAAAGATGAAACAAGTTCCCCCCGAGCCGTTCAGACTTATGTATATCCTGGGCGGGGCAACTTTTTTGTGGGGACTCATTAGCGGAACCTGGTTTGGATCTGAAGCGATCGCATCTGTTCCTTTTTTCAAGCAATTTATTATTCCTTCCATATCCAGCTTTGATCTGAAGAACCCCTCGGCTTTTAATGATAATCAGACCTTTATGATGGCGATGTGTTTTGTTATCGGGGCGGTTCACCTGACAATTGCTCACCTGACCAATGCCTGGAAATTGCGAAATTCGTTGAATGCTTTGGGACAGTTTGGCTGGGCAATGATTATCTGGGGTGTTTACTTTCTGGCAGGACAACTGGTGCTCAACAAACCCATGCCCACTTATGGCGGATGGCTTCTGGCCATAGGATTCATCATGGCACTTTTCTTTTCCGCTACTGAAAAAGGAATAGTAAAAGGAGCCCTGAGCACATTGGGTAACCTGCCACTGGATATGATCAGTGGTTTCTCCGATGTGGTTTCATATCTGAGACTCTTTGCTGTTGGATATGCATCGGTGGTTGTGGCATACAGTTTCAATCAGATGGCTGTCGGAGATGGGATCAGCAGTGTTTTTTCGGGCCTGATTGCAGCTTTTATCCTCTTTTTGGGACATGGTTTGAATATCATTCTGGGTGCAATGTCCATTATTGTCCACGGTATTCGCCTGAATATGCTGGAATTCTCTGGCCATCTGGGAATGGAATGGTCCGGAATACGGTATAAACCTTTTTCAGAGAGTTGAAAGTGAAGAGGGTGAAGTATTGAATTGGAGTTGTAAGTTTTGAGTTGGGAAGGGAGATGTATGGATAAGCAAACTCCCGGCAGAAAGTAAATAACAAAAAAATAAAGGAGAATAAAATGGATTTTGCAATGCTCGGTGATATGAATTTTTCTTTGACCCTGGCAGCAATCGGATCAGCCCTTGGGACCGGAGTGGCCGGTATGGCCGCCATTGGTGCATGGAAAAAAGCCTTTGCCGCCAATAAAGCGGCTCCCTTTATTCTGGTGGCTTTTGTGGGGGCTCCTTTGTCCCAGACCATTTATGGAATGATTCTGCGGAATGCCATTCAGGGCGTGTCCTGGACGGCTGAGACCAGCGGATATGCCATGATCATCGGCGCCCTGAGTGGACTTGCTATGGGTATGAGCGCATATATGCAGGGTAAAGCCGGAGCACGGGCATCCGATGCTCTGGCTGAAACAGGCAAGGGATTTGGTAATTACATTATGGTTTTAGGAGTTATCGAGACTGTAGCCCTCTTTGTAATGGTCTTTGCAATGACGGCATTACCATCGTAGGAGTGCTGAGTTATGAGTGCTGAGTGCTGAGTTGGGTGGGAATGCACTTTTCTTAATTCATGATCACACAGATTAAGAACAATTACATTGAAATAAAGGAGCGGCCGGAATGTCGCTCCTTTATGATATCCGGGGCAAGATTTTGAAATTTATTTATCGACTTTTTGTACATTTTGAGCCCAATACTATCGACCGGATGATCCGGATCTACTGCAGGGATAATCATAAAACCCGGAACGGATTATGTCCGGAATGTAAAGAATTAAAAAATTACGCATTTGCCCGGCTGAATGCGTGTCCCCTATTGCCCCGCAAACCGGTTTGTTCCCGCTGTCCCGTTCACTGTTACAAACCTGATATGCGTGAAAAAATTCGTGCGGTCATGCGATATTCCGGCCTGAGGATGATATATAAAGCCCCTTTTTTAACGCTGATGCATGGCATTCATATGCAATTGAAAATAGCCAGTAGTCAGTAGCTTCATGCAACCCTGATCATCCCTGTCCGCTGTCCGCTTATCTTGTCACGCATCACGTCCCAATCATCCAATCAAATCAATCCCCTGTGAAATATCCCGGTAAACTGGGCCCCATTTCACGGGACAGCCAATCGAATCAATTTAATCAATCCCCTTCCGGCTGCTGACTGCCGACTTAAAAAGTGACGCGTGACGAGTGGCACAATCACCCAATCATCCAATCAATTCAATCTCTCTCTGCTCCTCCGCGCACTCTGCGGGATGCTAAAAAGTGACGCTTAACGCGTGAGGAGTAGGCCAATCCTGACGACTGACGACTGAGCTCTGACGACTGACGAGTGGCCCAATCACCCAATCATCCAATCAATTCAATCCCTCTTCTTTCTCTGCGAAAGGCTCACACTCCTCGCACCTTGTCTTTCCCTGAAATAGGTTGACACAAAATGAAGGAGAAAAAGTCATCTATGGGAAAGGCAAAAATTCACTTAAGGCCGCGAAGAACCTTTACGGAGGAGTTTAAGAAAGCGCGCGTCAAGGAGT
>JAGGVO010000023.1 GCA_021157965.1 Candidatus Neomarinimicrobiota bacterium | reverse complement strand
GCTCCTCCCGCCTTCGCCAAAACATACGTGATGGCGGCCGTCAGCGTCGTCTTACCGTGATCCACGTGACCGATCGTTCCGATGTTCACATGCGGCTTCGTTCTTTCAAATTTCTTCTTTGCCATGATAACTCCTCAGCTGAATTTGTTCAAATATCATTGAGCCCACGACCGGACTTGAACCGGTGACCTCTTCCTTACCAAGGAAGCGCGACTACCGACTGTGCTACGTGGGCAAAAAAAAGCCTGTCACCAGAAAAGACAGTGACAGGCTTCAAATTTTCCCGTGTTGTACAATTTCTGGTTCAAGCGGATATGCCTGAAAACATATCCTCCCAAGTCCTCTTTCAATGATCTGGAGCGGGTGATGAGAATCGAACTCACGTAATCAGCTTGGAAGGCTGATGTTCTACCACTGAACTACACCCGCAAAGTGGGCCAGGATGGATTTGAACCACCGTAGGCTTCCGCCGGCAGATTTACAGTCTGCTGCCATTGACCGCTCGGCCACTGACCCCTTTCGTTGTCTGAGCCACCAGCCGGAATCGAACCAGCGACCAACGGTTTACAAAACCGCCGCTCTACCAGCTGAGCTATGGTGGCACAAGGCAATTTTCAAAAAGCTTGAAAATATAAGAAGAATCCTGCGGTCCATGCAAATAAAAATTACCATTTCCGGGAACCAATATTCTCCTTTTCTATTTAAAACCCGTCCGGACGATGATTTTCACCTTCCGGACCGGATTCCGGCAGAATATACTGTAAAAAAGGCGGATTGGGGGCAAATCACATGCAAGAGCTTAAAAATATTATTCAATTGAAAAAATGTATAGATATTAGTAGTATAAAAAAATATTGAATCTAAACGGTTACCATGTGGAATTGCAGGTTGAGAACCGGTAGAAAAGAAATGATATCATCCCATAAATGAGATTCACACAAGAAATTCTGAACGGTAATAATTGGAAACAGCGATGACAAAGAAAAGAATTCTGATTGTTGAGGATGAACGGATCATAGCTGAAGATCTTCGGATTACCCTGGAGAGTTTCGGATATGAAGTAATCGATATGATATCCAGCGGAGAAAATGCCATAAAAAAAGCCGGTGAAACCCTGCCGGATTTAATCCTCATGGATATGGTTCTTGAGGGAGAGATGCGGGGATCTGAAGCTGCTGAAATCATTCACAGGAAATTTGGCACCCCCATCATTTTTCTAACGGCCTATGCAGATGAAAACACCCTGGACATGGCAAAAGCTTCCAACCCTTACGGTTATTTAATCAAGCCATTTGAAGAACGTGAACTCCAGGCAACCATTGAGATGTTTTTTTACAAGATTGACCTGGAGCAAAAGCTTAAAAGCAGCGAGTTCCGTTTGCACTTCCTATTTCAAAAGGCTCATGACGGGATCATCATTATCGATGAACACAAGCATATTCTGGATATCAATGAAGTTGCAATCAACATCAGCGGTTATAAACGGAGTGAATTGCTGAAAACAGATTATCAAAAAATTCTGCCGGATTTGGATATGCTTGTCATCCGGGAAAAGGATGAAAAAAACCAAGTGATTGAAACATTTATCCTGAACCGGTCCGGTAATCATATTCCGGTGGAAATTTCCCACTCCATGTACACGCTTCAGAATCAGCGATTCATCATGCTGGTTTTCCGGGATATTTCAGATCGAATTAGAAACCTTGAAATTCTGAAAAGGCGCGATCAAATTTTGGAAGCAGTGGGTGTTGTAGCCGAACGGCTTTTAGCCAATGATCAAATTGACAAGGCCATGAACGAGAGCCTGAAATATATCGGGGAAGCAACCTCTGCCGACCGATGTTATATCTTTAAAAATGTCCTGAATCCCCAAAATGAACTCTGCATGTCCCTGAAGTATGAGTGGGCCCATGAATCCGTTGAGCCCCAGTCAAACAACGACCTTTTACAGAACTTGCCTTATGCTGTTCACACAGATGAGATATATTCATTCCTCTCTCAAAATAAGATATACAAAAAAAATGCCCGGGATTTTAACGAAGTGGAAAAGGCCATTCTGGGTGGGCAGAATATACAGTCCCTGATTTTGGTTCCCATTTCAGTTGATAATGCCTGGTGGGGATTTATCGGACTGGATGATTGCCATGGGGAAAAGGAGTGGACTCCGGCAGAAATCGAGGTATTGAAAGGTATGGCCGGAATAATTGGTGCAGCAATTCAAAATTACAATGCACAGCTAAGCATAAAGAAATCCGAAGATAAATACAGGCTTCTGGTAGACAGCATTTACGATGGAATTGTGATCAGCCAAAACAATCAATTTATCTTTTACAATAAACGTTTTGCAGAAATCCTGGGATATGAGCCCGATGAACTGCATAATATTAACTACCGGAAAATATATTCCAGGCGCGGACTGAAAATATTAATGCACCGTTTTGAAAAACGCCAACTGGGTGAAAAAGTCCCCAACCGGTACGAAACATACTTCCTAAAAAAAGACGGTAAAGAAATTGATGTGGAAGTAATAGTTTCAATTATTGAATATGAAGGAAATCCTGCAACCTTTGCTGTCATTCGGGATATTTCCGAGCAGAAACAGGCCGAGCAGGAAATCAACATGTTGGCACATGCCATTAAAAGTATCAGCGAGGCCGTATCCGTCACAGATCTGGATGACCGAATCATTTTTGTAAATAATGCCTTTATCAAAACATACGGCTATACACGGGATGAACTCATCGGACAGCATATCAGTATAATCCGGTCAGAAGAGATGTTGAAGGACAGTGCTTTGCTGGAATCCATCCGCAACGGGACCCTGAACGGCGGCGGTTGGCAGGGAGAAATTGTAAACCGGCGGAAAGATGGCAGCATCTTCCCCGTAATGTTGTCCACCTCGCTTCTCCATGATGAAAATGGGGAGGTGATGGCTTCCATTGGCGTAGCCCGGGATATTTCCGAACGAAAACAAGCAGAAAAAGAGATTTATCAAAGCCGTGAACGACTGAATATTATCCTCCACAGTATCGGAAATGGTGTGGTAGTGATCGATTCCCATAACCGGGTTATCATTCACAATGAAAAAGCACGGGAGCTTCTGAATCTCTCGGATCCTTTGGAACCCGTGCCTTATTTGAAAGACATGCTGATTCATTGTGAACAACATGGAAAGGTTTTACTGGATTCTCTGGATACCGGTGCTTTTTCCAATCTTGAGCTCATTGTCACGAATCCGGAGCACAAAATTCTCTATGTAACGGGGACAACCTTTGAGGATGTGGATGGTGAATCTGCAGGCAAAGTGTTTATTTTACAGGATGTCACCAAGGAACGGGAAATTGACAGAATGAAAACTGATTTTGTTTCCAGCGTATCTCATGAACTTCGCACACCCCTCACATCCATTATGGGCTTTTCCAATACAATACTCAGAAAAGAAAAGATGCCTGAGGATATAAAAAAGGAGTTTATTGAAATCATTTACAATGAAAGCAAGCGTCTTGCCCGTCTGATTGAAGATGTCCTCAGCATATCCAAAATCGAATCCGGCAAAATTACGTTTGAAATGAAACCCATGAATCTGGACGAAGTGATCCAGGATGCTGTCACAATTTACAGGACGCAGGCGGAAGACAAGCAAATTGATCTAACGTATGAAAAAGACGAAAATCTTCCGGAAATACTCGGTGACCGTGATGCCATGAGTCAGGTCATTGTGAATCTGATTAGTAATGCCCTTAAATTTACACCCATTCAAGGGATAATTGATGTCCGGCTGAAACAAAAGGACAATCAGATTGTTCTGGAAGTAGAGGACAATGGTATGGGAATCCCCAAAAAGGAACAGGACAAAATTTTTCAGAAATTTTACAGAATACACCGGCCGGGAAAACAGATGCAGGGAACAGGTCTTGGTTTGTCTATTGTGAAGGAGATTGTCGAAAAACACAAAGGAAAGATTGAAATATTCAGCGAAGAAAACCAAGGAAGCCTGTTCAGGATATCCCTGCCGGTTTTTGAATCATAATAACAAAAAGCAGAACAACATAACGGTGAGGATCATATGAAAATTCTTGTTGTAGATGATGAAGAAAACATTCGTAAACTGGTTCATTACAATCTTATCCTTGACGGATACGATGTCATTATGGCTGTCGACGGGAAAGAAGGATTGGAAAAAGCCATTCAGGAAAAGCCGGATCTGATTCTGCTTGATATCATGATGCCTGAGATGGATGGGCTGGAGGTTTGCTCGCGCCTGAAGAAAAACCCGGAAACACGGGACATTCCGATTTTCATGTTATCGGCAAAGGGTCAGATGCAGGATTTGGAAGATGCGTTTGAAGTGGGAGCAGATAATTACATCACAAAACCGTTTGATGTTGACAAATTGAGCGAAATCATCCAATTCAAGCTGAACAAAATGAAAGAAAAAAAGTAGGATTCGTCTGCTTTTAATCTCATGCGTCAGGAAGATATATTGAATTTGAGACATTAACATTTTCCATTATTGTCGCTGAGCAGCTCCGGGATAAAATTCACCGGTTTCCAACTTCTGTCAAAATCATAAATATTTTATTACTTGTCTTAAATTTTAATTATATCATCATAAAGCAAGGGACTGCTTCTGCTTTGAGAAATCCGGTGGTATACCATTAACATATTAATTTATCACAATAATTTTGGATATCTCCCCCCACGCCGGAGGTAAGATACAGGTCTTGCATGAAAGTGCCAACATTATATTTGTGTTTATATATACCAAATAAAGAAAGTCTGTTTAAAGTTTAATTAATCTGTCCCGGAATCAGCAAGTTTTTATAAAATAGCCGGGATCAGTTGGCTCCGCAACAATGTTTATATTTTTTTCCGCTGCCACATGGACATGGTTCATTGCGACCGATTTTGCGTTCCGTTCGCCGAATAGGCTGGGTTTTACCTGCTTTTGACGGTTCTGCCTTCGGGCGTCCAGCTGCCTGTTGATACCCCAGATTGTCCGTCTCTTCATGCCTCATAATCATATTGACCGGACGGGATTGTTCGGGACGGGGTTCCTGTTCCATGCGTACCTCGGTCCGGAAGATAAGGCGCAAAGATTCCCTGTCTATCCGGTTCAGCATTTCCTCGAACATTTTATAGGCTTCTGATTTGTATGCAATCAATGGATCTTTCTGTCCATAAGCCTGCAGACCGATTCCCTCTTTCAGCTGGTCCAGTTCAAAAAGGTGTTCTTTCCATACATTATCCACCGTCATCAGATATGCCCAGCGTTCCAGTTTGTCCATGATATCGGGTGGAATAATCTGCTGTTTCCGTTCATAGGTTGCCAGGGCTTTTGAATGGATCAGGCTAACCACATCATCCCGCTCAATTTTCTCCTTACCATCCAGGGCCAGTTCATCAGGATGAATATCAGTCATAAGAACGTTGATAGTTTCCTGCCGGAGTCCTTCCCAGTCCCAATCGTGGATATCTTCTTCGCTTGTATATTTATCTACCGTTTCACGGATATATTTTTCCAGCATAGTGAGAATCTCTTCCCGAAGATTTCCGCCATGAAGGGCATAATTTCTCCGATCATAGATTACTTCCCGCTGCATATTCATTACATCATCATATTCCAGAAGATGTTTACGAATGGCAAAGTTTCTTTCTTCCACTTTTTTCTGGGCTCTTTCAATGGAGCGGGAAATCATGGGATGGGAGATCACTTCTCCCTCTTCCACGCCCATGCGGTCCATGATGGCGCTGACCCGGTCTGAACCGAAAAGCCGCATAAGATCATCTTCCAGTGACAGGTAGAAAACAGATTCACCCGGATCGCCCTGTCGACCGGAACGTCCTTTCAGCTGAAGGTCGATACGTCTGGATTCATGACGTTCGGTCCCGATTATTTTAAGACCGCCCAGCTTTCGTGTCTCATCGGTGATCTTAATATCAGTCCCCCGGCCGGCCATGTTGGTGGCAATGGTAACTGATCCAAAATGTCCGGCTCTGGCTACGATTTCCGCTTCCCGCTGATGCTGCTTGGCGTTGAGGACATTGTGGGGGATTCCTGCCCGTTGAAGCATTTTGCTGAGCATTTCAGAAACTTCAACACTGATTGTTCCCACCAAGACGGGTTGTCCCTTTTTATGGGACTGAATAATCTCTTCAATGATTGCCCGGTATTTTTCCCGTTTTGTCCGGAAAATCACATCATTCCGGTCTTTACGGATAACAGGGCGGTTAGTGGGAATACTGACCACTTCCAGTTTGTAGATTTCCCCAAATTCAGCAGCTTCAGTTTCTGCCGTACCGGTCATACCCGCCAGTTTGTCATACATTCTGAAGTAATTTTGCAGTGTAATTGTTGCCAGGGTTTGGTTTTCGCCCTCGATGCGGACTTTTTCCTTCGCTTCGATGGCCTGATGGAGGCCGTCGCTATAGCGGCGCCCCGGAAGTATACGACCGGTAAACTCGTCTACAATGAGGACTTTCCCATCTTTAACCACATAATCCACATCCCGGCTGTAAAGGGAATATGCCCGAAGTAGTTGATGAAGATTGTGAATGGTTTCACTTCGCCGGCTGTGGAGCCGTTGGATTCTGTCTTTTTCTTCCTGCTTTTCCGCATCACTCAAATCATCCCGCTGGTCAATTTTAGCAAATTCCTCTCCGATATCGGGAATGATAAACTGTTCAGGATCTTTCGGAGCTAAAAGTTGTCTGCCTTTTTCAGTGATATCGATTACATGGCTTTTTTCGTCAATGGTATAGTACAGATCCTCATCCACCTCATGCAGTTTCTTTTCCTGCATATAGTAAGATTCGGTATCGTGCATAAGTTTCTTCATGCCCGATTCTTCCAGGAGTTTCAGCAGACCCGGATGTTTGGGCAAGCCATGATGGCACTGGAGGAGTAGTGTCCCCCGCTTCATATCATCCATGGTATCACCAGCCCTGCGGAGCTCATCAAGCAATCCGTTGACATACCGTTCCTGTGCCCGCACAAGGCGTTCGATACTGCTTCGGAGGTTCTTGAAGGACTCATGGGTATTGGACTGGACGGGTCCTGAAATGATCAGAGGTGTTCTGGCTTCATCGATGAGAACACTATCCACCTCATCCACAATGGCATAATAGTGTCCGCGCTGGACCACATTATCCATGCTGACAGCCATATTATCCCGAAGATAATCAAAACCAAACTCATTGTTGGTCCCGTAAACAATGTCTTTGGCATATTCCTGTTTTCTCACATCCGGAGGCATGCTATTTAAAATTTTCCCCACGGAAAGTCCTAAAAACCGGTAGACCGCCCCCATCCATTCTGCATCTCTTTCCGCCAGATAATCATTCACCGTCACTACATGAACACCGCGTTTCGTCAGAGCATTCAGAAAGACCGGCATCGTTGCCACCAGAGTTTTTCCTTCTCCGGTTTTCATTTCGGAAATGGCACCCTGATGGAGTACGATAGCCCCCAGAAGCTGGACATCAAAGGGAACCATATCCCACACCATGGTTTGCCCACTGACCCGGATTTCCTTTCCCAGGAGCCGTTTACATGCCTGCTTGACTATAGCAAAAGCTTCCACCATAAGTTCATTCAGTGCTGACTGTTCCGCTTCAAAAATAAAATTGTCGGTCCGTTCACCGTCAAATCCCTGCGATTCTGCTTTTTCACGGGCTTCCTGGCGCTTCGATTCAATGTAATCGATCATCTCCCGGATCCGATCCCTGAGATCGTCATCACTGGCACTTTCCAGCTCTTCAAATTTTACATTTATCTGGCTGATATACGGAGTTATCCGTTTGATATACCGTTCAGAACTTGTTCCAAAGATTTTTTTTATCAGATCAAAAAACATATTTACTCCTACATCTCAGTCACTTCGGGAAAAATCCGTCCCTCTTCAATAAGATCGTGGTAGATCCGATCCATCAACCCGTTAATAAAAACGTGACTGTCATCGGTTGAGTACTTTTTTGCCAGTTCGATCGCTTCGGATATGGTCACGCGGGGAGGAATATCCTCGCAATAGATTAGTTCCGCAATCGCCTGGCGCAAAATAATTTTATCAATGAGCGCTATCCGGTTGAAATCCCAGTTGCGGGATCTGTTCCGTATTCTTTCATCAATGGATTCTTTATTGGCAAATGTCTGTTTCACCAGATCTCTTAAAAAGGTTTCGTCGTATTCAGGATTTTCATTTAACAACAAAACATCTATTATAACCTGATCTACGGGTTCCCGGCTCATCTCGAGCGCATAGAGTACCTGCAAAGACAATTCCCGTGCCTGTCGGCGAAGTTTCATCATAAATTATAAATCCTCTGATTCAAATAGAATGAAGGTAACTGCGCTGGTTTTGAAATATCCGGTTTCACGGTGCTATTTTACGAACAAAGGGACATTATATCAACAGGGTAATGAAGGGTTTTTTCGTGTCATTCAGAGTCTAAACATGTATTTTTTCATGAAAAGTATATTAGCATGAAAAAGGAGGATTCAACATGAAAAAAGTTGTTTTACTGGTTCTTATCGGAAAACGCAAGGAAGCAGCCGTGAATCTTCAAAAAGTTTTAACAGCCTGGGGATGTATCATCAAAACCCGGCTGGGAATCCACGACGGTGTATTGGAAAATTGCAGTGAAAAAGGTTTATTAATGCTTGAACTCTGCGGTTCGGATGAGCAGAATCATGAACTTGCCCGCAAAGTCGAGGTTATCACAGGGGTTCATTCCAAGCTGGTAGAACTGGAACTGGACGGGGAATAATTTGTCAGACATTTAATCAACACATCGGTCGCCTTCAACTCAAAACTCATCACTCATCATTCTCAACACATTTGGGATATCTTCCTCTGAATATTTTCAGGTTCATCAAACTGTGTTCAGGCGGATGGTTTTTTATCAGTTTTTTATTTATGATATCGTTTGATGTCTTGAAAAGAATCTGATTTTTAACGTAATGAGTTATTTTAGAAAAACCAACCGTTCAACATCTGAATAAGAGCCGCTGGAGAGGTGTAAAATGTAAAGACCGGAGCTCCAGTCTTTCCCCGATAAGGAATAAGTATTATATCCTGCTACACCATATAAGGTTTGTTTAACAACTTCTCTGCCGGTGAGGTCATAAACGACAAGATTCGCATTCCCCGCCCGGGGTTGAATCCATGAGACCGTCGTTTGGGGATTAAAAGGGTTGGGATATATTCCGGTAATTTGAAACTCCCGCGGGATAAGGGACTCATGAACACCGGTAAGAGTATAATCATAACGGTGTGTCCGCCCCGGGCCTCCGCCCCTGAGTCCGCCTATAGCCAGACAGGCTGCATCCGCCGAAACAGATTTAACATCCCACACCATCAGATATTTGTCTCCGGCTACAAATATTTCGGCATCTCCATCTCCATCAAGATCACTGAGAGTCGGTCCGCCATTGATATTTTCATTCGTATGAATGGGATATCCGCGAAACATTTCTCCTTTGATATTCCAGACCGCCACATCACCATTCGCAGAAACAGCAATGATTTCATCTGTCCCGTTGTTATCAATATCACCGGCACCAATCCGGGACGGTAACTGTTCAAAAATAACAGGCCAGCCTGTAAGAAAATTCCCCTGTAAATCCACAACGGCAACTTTTCGTACATCATAGGGATAAGCCAGTGCCGGGCCATCAGCAGTTCTGACGAGTGTCGGTTCGGTAATAACTTTCGATAATCCGTTGACGGTCGCCCGGACAGAGCCATCTTCCTGAAACAGTACAAGGCTTCCGTCCGACAATCCTGCTGCGATAATCAATTCCCCCTGATAATGTATCAAAACGGGGGTTGTGGCCTGTTGATCAGAAAGCCGGACCGGCCAACCTGAAAGAGGCGTTCCTTCTTCATCCGTTAAATAGAGCTCGCCATTCCCGGTAGAATAGGCAAGGACCGGTGATTCAGAAAGTGAATCAGAAACCGAGATGGCATTTTGAATAGCACTGCCGACCTCCAGGGGATATCCCTGAACCGGCACTCCATTCTTCTTCAGTGCCAGGATCTGTCCCCCTTTGGTTCCCACAACCACCTCAAGATCCTCCATGCTGTCTGACTGACCGATAGAGGGTGCTGCCACAATTGAATTCCCGGCAGAATAGGTCAGGAGAGTTTCCCCCCAGCCATTAAAGAGGATGATTTTTCCGGTTGTGGTAACGGCAACCAATTCCAGGGTATCATTTTGATCCAGATCTCCGGCAGCAATTTCCACGGGAATCAATCCACCTGCAGAAATGGGGAAACCCGGCAGAGTGTCCCCCGTAGCGGTCCAGGCCATGATGTTCCCGGCAAAGGTTCCGGCAACAATCTCTTTCCGGCCATCAAGGTTGATATCCCATACCAAAACCGATGAAACAATCATTTCAGACAGAGGTACCGGAAAGCCTTTCTGAAAAAGTGAAACCTGTACGGGTACATGCAGCCTGTCTTCAAAGCTATCCCCGCTAAGATTTTCCGAATAAACCCGGCATTCCAGAACCGATTCGCCGGTAGATGCTTCGGGCAATATGTGGAATTGCAATTTTTCGGTATGGGTACCTGACTCTCCCGAATTCAGATCGGGGAACGTGGCGACTGAATCGGTTATAATAAGCTCCGGCGTCGGGGAATGTAAAACGACTCTGATATTTTTGCCATCCTGCCAGCCCGGTTCATTGGAAAGGGTAAGCTGTAACCGGACTTTTTCCCCTGGATTGAGGATGCCATCACCGTCGTCATTGAGGATATACATCTCCTGATCCTGAATCACAAGCTGGGGTTTCAGCGCCTGGGCAATAGCCCTGTAAGGATTCACCCGTCCACTTCCCAATCTCCCGGCATATTCGGGATCATCATTGATGGTATAAATATCATCTGTATTATTGAGGATTTGATCGGTATACCACTGGACCGTCTGTCCCGGAATGTAACTCTTGAGGAGTGCCACCGATCCGGCTACGATGGGTGTTGCCATGGACGTGCCCCACCAGGACTGATATCCCTGAAGGTCTCCGGTTCCTGATGAGCTGAAAACAGTGGATAAAATGGATTCACCCGGTGCCGCGATATCCACATCTTCATGATAATTGGCCCACTTTCCCCATTTGTCGTTGGGTCCCAGGGCAGTTACGGATATTACTTCGGAATAGGAAGCGGGATAGAATTTCCCGTACTTTTCTATACCTTCATTTGTCCCATTTCCTGCAGCAGCTATAAGAATGGAACCAGCTTTTTTAGCTTCCCGAACAACTGATCTGGCTGAATAGCTATATGTACTATCCCCCCAACTCAGACTGATTATATCAGCACCAGATTTATATGCATACTGTATTCCTTGATATCCATAAGTTAGATATCCACCTTCATTATTATCAGTCATCGTCTTCACCGGAACAATAGATACCTGAAAAGCCGTTCCGGCGATACCGATACTGTTATCAGCAGAAGCGCCGGCAATGCCGGCACAGTGGGTCCCGTGCATCCGGGCGCTTACGGGTGCCGGTCCATCCAACACGGCCATGGGATCATTGTCCCCGTTTGAATATGTTGAACCGGAAGGATCCCAGCCGATCAGATCATCCTTATATCCGTTTCCGTCATCATCCACCCCGTTCAAATCGCCGGGATCCAACTGCCAGCGACCCTCAAGGTACAGGATGGTTTTCCCGTTACCGTTTGCATCTTCCCCCAAATTTTGCCAGATGTTATGAATCAGGTCGGGATGGGTCCACTCCACACCCGTATCCACAATGGCTATCTTCACCTCACGGCTTCCAGGGATAGTTCCTCCGGCAATATCCCAGAGTCCCCAGGCTTCCTGGGCTTCAATCTGCCGGATCCACCATTGTTGGGAATAGAGAGGGTCATTGGGAACGTAACTGCTTTTGATTTTAACCAGAGGTTCTTTTTCCGAATAAAGAATTTGCGGATCCCGGGCAAGGGCCTCCAGGCTTTGTTCTGCAGCCGCTTTACTGCGGGGAAACCCTGTTACCTGGTAAATCCGGTTCAGATAGATATCCCCTACATGTTCATGGGGTTCTGAGGCAGGCAGCCAAGGACGAATCGTCAGTCCGGGATTCCGGGCAAGCAAAGTATCAATCGCAGGAATGCCTGTTTGTCCGTCACGTAACTGTGTTTCCGTAATGAGCGGTGTTTCCGGCGTCAGGCAAAAAAGATAAGGATTTAACACATCAACACCGCCCGTAAGGACGTTCACGCTTAGAGCAAGAATCAGCAAGATTTTGACAGAAATATATTTCATTCAACCTCCGCGTTAAAATAATGAATATTTTACCCTAAAAAGGATACAAAAATCGAAGAATCTTACATGTTACGTAGAACACAGGACCCTGTTTACGTGAAGCAAATCACTTATATAAATCATTTTCTTGAATAAAAGCCTTTTTGCCTTTATATTCGTTAGAAATGTTAAATAATGAAGACAAACGAGAGTAAATCAGGAGGTCGATTTTATGAAGAAAGGACTTATTCTCATGCTGGTTGCGGTCGTTGCATTGTCCATGTTAAGTGGATGTGGCGGCAGTAAAAGCACATCAACCACCTCTCCGTACAACGAGCTGATGAAGATGGCCAAAGCCATTCGCGAAGCGGGAGGTATTGCTGATGTTGGGCAGGGACAGAGTTCCCGTGAAGACATTGCCCGGCAGAAAGCACAAAACAACGGACGTCAACAGCTCGCTTTGGCGCTGGAATCCAAAATCCAGGTTCTGCAGAAAAGCTTCCTGGAAGAAATCGGTTCAGCTTTGGAAACAGAGATCAATGAAGCCTTCACCAGTGTTTCCAAAACCATGGCCAGTACCACACTTCGGGGTGTTTTTCCTGAAGAGGAAAGAATGGTCAGCAAAGACGGACTTATTACGATTTACGTCTTAATGGCCATGGATCCTGCAACTTTCAACCAGTCTTTCCTGGACGAATTGCAGTCCAAACCCAAAGTGTACGAACGTTTTCGTGCATCACAGGCTTACGATGAGCTAAAAGGTGAAATGGAAGCCTACGAGTCCCAGGAGTAACGTGTTAAAACGTCAAGGGGTGTGCTGAACACACCCCTTTTTTTATTTCCTTTATCATTCATGCGAAACAAAAATATTTTTCTTATTATCTTGTTTTTGAATGTTCTGCCTGTTTTTCTATGCGGTCAGGTGAAATATCCTGAATGGTTTATATATCCCGGGGAATATCCTAAGGTCGTTACGGGTTTTGCCCGCGAGGGAAGTTCCACACTTGCAGATGCAGAAACCACATGGTGTGCCTACCATTCCTGTATTGCATTCGGGACTCTTTACCGGTATCAGGACCTGGATCAGGTGGACAGTGATTATTACTATAATTTTTCACCTGATGCCCTGAAAAAAATCAAAGGCAAACTCTACCCAGTTAAGGGAAGCCTTTTTGCCATTAACCTGATTACAAACGATTATATTGAAGCTTTTTCTTTGGAGGAGGATTTAAAACTCCCCACAGAATATATTGATTACCAATCTCTTCCCCGGCCTTCATGGATTGAAAAATATCCCATGTATACGGATTCAAGGTATTATTATGGAATCGGTGAATATACAAGCCGTTACAATAAAATTGATGCCTGGAAGAAATCGGAAGAAAACGCCATTTTTAACATCATGACAACCTTAGCTGTGGATTTCCACACTGTGATGATTGAAGCAAAATCCGACACCTATGACACGATGGAAAAAGTCCAGGCTTTGAAAGTCAAATATCTTCTCAGAAACATCCAGGTTCTGGAACGCTGGATGGACACAAACAAAAAACTTGTCTACGTTCTGGTCCGCATTCCAAGAAAAGATGTCATTTCTCCCATGTTAAACAAATAGATAAAATGTAAGGATTGTTGTTTATGAGATTTTCAGGAGTACTTGCATTCTTCCTGTCAGCGGTCCTGTGCTTTTCGGCTGACATGGATATTATTGTTGCGTATGATGCTTTTTCAGGAGATGTTACAACAGTAATACAGTACATGAAAGACGGAAAGACGGAATATATCCGCGGACACCTGAAGAATCCTTCAAAAGACAATAACATAACCATTGCCGAGCGGTTTTCCGGGGATGGTCAACAGTTCAGTTTTCAAAACACATCCGGTATCCAGGCACAGGTTTGGGTTGCAAATCACTTTGCAGATGAAGATTTTTTTGATGAATCCATGTTAACTGTCCTGCAGGAAGCTGAGGTGGCGATCATTGTTAACGACCATCGAAACAAAGTATCCCACCGGGTTGAAGTTCCGGAAGAACCCGGAATGATTTTCCTTGCAGGGACCGTTAATGACGGTGCTTTTTACCCCTCTCCAAGGATGTATCCCAAACTCAAATGTTTTTATCTGAGTGTGGTGGATGCCGAAACAGGCAATCCGCTTGCCGATGTACAGGCAGAGGTTCGATTCAGGGGGAATACGGTTTCAACCGGGAGTACGGATTCACGGGGTGAACTGGCACTGCAGCTCAGTGATTATGGCGATTACACTGTAAAAATCTTTAAGGAGGGTTACATTCCTGTTGAACACAGCTTTTTTCTGGATCTGAATGAAATCCCCACTTTACTCCGTGTTCCCTTATCAGAGGAGTTGAAAGAATACAGGATTGTTCTCACCTGGGGAGCCTTCCCCGCCGATCTGGACGCACATCTGACAGGTCCAACCCCCGACGGCAATACCTTTCACATCTGGTGGCAGCACAAGGTACTGGTTGGGGGGCGCAATTTTCTGGACAGGGATGACACGAATGGATATGGGCCAGAAACCATCACAATCTATGTTCCGGCAGATGGCCTGTATCAGTATGCGGTTCACAATTTTACCCAGCGTCGTGCCTCTGCTTCTACCGGTCTCCCTGGAAGTCAGGCACGGGTGGATGTATATGCCAACGGAAATCTGGAGTGCTCTTTCCGGTCGGATCCTGCTCAAAAAGGGACGGTGTGGCACGTATTCAATATAACAGAAGATAAAAAGATTGTCCCTGTTAACCGTTATTACCACCAATCAGACAGTAAAAAGATTTTTAAATAAGATTCTTATTTTCTGGCTTTAATCAACAGCAAGGATCCCAAAACCATGAAGATGACATTGGGCAGCCATACAGACCAAAACGGTGAAATCAGGCCGGTATAGCCGATGGTTTGCCCAAGTTTCAACACAGTTACATAAATAAAAATCACCATCAGGCTTATTCCGATTCCAGGCCCCAAACCACGGCTTCGGTTTTGATATGAAACCAGGGGAATCCCGAATAAAATTAAAATAAAGGGTGTGAAATTCATGGCACCTTTGAAATTCAAATTGACAAGCCATTTGGTATCATTGAGTCCAAGAGCATGAATTTTTCCGATAAAATCCCTTAGTTGATCCCAGGTCATATTTTCCGGATCCAGATTTTTTTGGGATACTTCCAGCGGGGTAAGGGCAATCTCGGCAATAACCGTATCCAGATAAGTATAATCACGAATGTACCCGTCTTTCATGACACGTTTCTCAACACCGGTCAGTAGCCAGTTTCCCTTATGCCAAATAATATTCCGGGCATCCAAACGTTCTTTCAGTTCACCTTGTTTAAATATCTGCAGGCTGGCGTGCTGTCCCCGGTCTGTTGACGTATCATAGGTTCGGATATTAAGCACCTTTCCGTTTTCCAGCTGCAGGAAAATATGGTTTCGAAGCCTCCGGTCTGTAGATCTGCGTTTAGACATATAATCCCGCTTGATTTCATAAAGCCGTTGATTAGACGGTACCACTACTGAATCTTCAAAGAGGAAACTGGCATAACTTAAGAAAAATCCCAAAACAAGAAATGGGAGAGCAATCCGATACAAACTGATTCCTGATGCTTTCATAGCCGTCAGTTCATTAAGTTTGTTCAATTTACCCAGGTTAAAAACAACAGCCAGCAGGGCGGACATGGGGATGGCTATATGAATAAAAAAAGGAAAGATATTTATATAATAGAGCAAAACAGCCCTAAGATTCATGTTGTTATCAATAAAACTGTCCACATTTTCCACCAGGTCAACCACCAGGAATACACTTAAAAAAATAAGCAATGCGGCAAAAAAGAATACAAAAAACCGTTTAAGCAGGTACCAGTCTAAAAGGCGAATAATTTTCATGTTAAGGTATGTATTTTCAGGTAATCGATACTTTTTGCCGATGCCCTGAGGATTGTGAATTCCAGTCTGCCGATAATCATTTTTTCATTTTTAACGGGGAAATGGTCGGTATTTTCAAGAATATAACCGGCAATGGTTTCATAATCCCCGTCGGGAATTCCCAGATTATATGATTTATTCAATTCTTCAACACTTGCCCGTCCACCCATAATGAGATCACCATTGGAAAGCATTTTTATAGTATTGTGGTTTTCATCGTATTCATCCTCAAATTCACCAAAAATTTCCTCCACCAGATCTTCCATGGTCACAATTCCGGAGGTGCTGCCATATTCATTCACAACGGCGGCGATGCTTATATTGTTTTCCTGAAATTCCCTGAGCAATTCAAAGACCGGTTTGGATTCGGGATAGACCTTGATGGGACGGACAATTTCCTTGATTGTTTTGGGGTTTTGAAGCAGGTCATGAATAACAATGAAACCGATGATTTCATCGATGGTATCGGACCAGATGAGCAATTTTGAAAAACCAGACTGGATAAAAAGGGGCCTTGCTTCTTCGATATCAGCGGTTACCGGGAGTCCGACTACATCCGGCCGGGGTGTTTGTATTTCCCCGGCAGTCCTGTGAGAAAAATCAATAACATTATTGATATATTCCTTTTCCCGTTCATCAATTATACCGGATTTGTGACTCAGGGAGATACTTCTGCCGAATTCATCCCGGGTAATCACAGCTCTGATTTCTTCCGGATGGCTTTTAGCCAGGAAAAGAATACCTTGAATGATTTTCTGCACGGGCCATGTCACGGGGAACAGCAGAATCCGGATCCACCGGATCGTCAAAGCAAAAAAGATCACCGCCTGATTCGGAATTTCCCGGACAATGGCTTTTGGAATCAGTTCCCCGAAAATCAGAATCATGAGGGAAACGATCAATACAATCTGAATTTCAGAGAAAAGTTCAAGTGTAAGAAAATAGAGAGTTGCATAGGATGTAGCAAGGATGTTGGCAAGATTATTCCCCACTAAAATCATGGTTAAAATATCTTCACGGTTTTTCAGATAATGCATCGTCCGTTTGGCGTTTTTCTTCCCGCTGTCGGCCCAAATCCGGATTTTAACCGGATTGGCAGCCATAAAGGAAAGCTCGGCCGAACTGAAATAAGCAGAAAAAAGGATTCCAACCAGTATGAAAATAAGTTCAATCTGCATGTACATATCGTTTTACCATTCATCTATATTACCCAGGACAAAGTTAAATATCAAGAATTAGCTGATTGCCTGAACTTGATATTCCTTAAGATTTTGTTTAAGATTCTTCATGAAAAAGTTTATTTCAAATCTCCTGATATGTTTATTGTGCTTTCATGTCATTTCCCTTAAAGGAGAAGTAAGCAACAAAGAATATCTTTTTGAAGTCATTCCGGGAGCTGCTGAACCTTCATTTGTCTTTCCGGTTCTGGCAGGCGGGGCGATTCTTTCATTGGCGATGAACCCTCTCGAAAAATCTTTAAGGGACCACTTATATACCGAACCCTTTCTGCCTGAAAGTGTTTCTCATTTTTGTGACCGGTATATTACGGATTTCTGGTTTCTTCCGGTTTCAGCAGCAGGAGCGCTGGCTGAAGGGATGAAACATGACCATTATTACAAACCTCTCCGTCACATGGTTGCTGCACATGCCATAAATCTGGGATTTACTTATGCTCTGAAATGGAGTATTGGACGGATTCGGCCTGACGGGACCCCCCTATCTTTTCCTTCCGGTCACTCGTCCATAGCTTTTACCACAGCTACACTGATGTACAACTGGCACGGCACCACAGTCGGGGCCCCCATGTATGCTTTCGCTGCGTTGACTGCCTTGTCCCGGGTTAATGACAAACGCCACTGGCCTGTGGACGTCCTGTTTGGTGCCGTTCTGGGAACAGTAACTGCACGGGCTCTATACCTTTCCGAAGAAGAGAAGAATGATAAAGCAGATGTAGTACCTCTGATGCTACCGATTGTAGAGTTCCGTTTTTCCACTGCCCGGTGGAGTCGCAAATGACATACAGTATGACACCGGAAAAGGTGCATTCTTTAGTTGACTGGTTCCATCGTGCAAAGCGGGTTATGCCCTGGCGGGGTGAAACGGATCCTTACAAAATATGGATCAGCGAAATCATGCTTCAACAAACCCAAGTTTCAACGGTTATCCCTTATTATCAGCGCTGGATGAATAAATTTCCACATGTATCCGATGTCGCACAGGCATCGTTGCAGGATATTCTAAAAATGTGGGAAGGACTGGGATACTACACCCGTGCCAGGAATCTCTACAAAGGTGCCATCTACATTGAAAACGTTTTAGGCGGGGAGTTTCCTAAAAACCGGAATAATCTGCTTAAAATCCCCGGCATAGGTCCTTACACTTCAGCCGCCATTGCCAGCATTGCCTATAATCAACCATACGGTGTGGTGGATGGTAATGTCAGCCGGGTGATGGCCAGACTCTACCGGATCGGAAACGTAACATCCTCAGCCCGGTTTAAAGCAACAGTGACAGATCTCGTCAATCAATCCCTGGCATGGGAGTCACCCCGCCGGGTTAACCAGGCCTGGATGGAATTGGGAGCCCTGGTCTGTACTCCAAACCCCTCCTGTTCAAACTGTCCTCTGCAATCCTTTTGTGAAGCCCGACTACATAATTGTTTGGCAGACTTTCCCGTCAAGCCGGACCGTAAAAAGATTCCTGTACGTGAAGGAGCGATATTTATTATTCAAAATTCTCAAAAAGAAATTTTACTGGTCCGACGGCGTGAGACGGGGCTTCTTCCGGGATTGTGGGAATTACCCAACACCCTGTATGATGAGCAGCCTCTGGCAGACTTCACCATGGCTAATGATCTTTTACTGGATCGCTCTTATCTGGTCAAAGCGGAGCACACCTATTCCCATTTTAAAGTCATCTTTGAATTGTATGATGCGACCTTGCACAGTGATTGGTGGAATGATTACTGGGATGAATTCAGATGGGTCAATCCAAAAGATTTAAAAACATATCCACGCCCGAAAGTTCACATAAAAGCCATGAAAATCGCAGGCTTCTTATCGTGAAGAAAGACCAGTGACAAGTCTTTGCAGCCCATCGTGAAGGCGGCTGCCATCTGCATATGAGATCCTGATAAAACCTTTCAGTCCGAAAGCACTGCCCGGTGTAACAGCAACGCCGAATTTTTCCATCAGGTGAGAACTTAACACTTCATCGCTTATCCCGGGATAGATACTTCGGATATCAGCAAAAACATAAAATGCTCCGGCAGGATGAATAAAGGAGAGATTTTCCACATGACTTAAAGCCTGCAATACTTCATTCCGCCTGGAAACAAAGACATCAAGAGGCAAAGCGTATTTTTCAGGGTCTTGAAGGGCTTTCAAAGCCGCAAACTGGGAAGCGGTCTGGGCATTGCCGATCATGTGTCCCTGCACGATCTTCATGGGTAATATATATTCATCCTCTGCCACAGTATATCCGATACGCCAACCGGTCATGGCAAATTCCTTGCTGAAACTGCGAACGAGGATTATGGATTGGCGAAACGGCTTCAGAATCCGGGAGATTTCCTCTTTTACGGTATTGTCATAGATAAAATGACGGTACACATCATCCAGGATGCACAATATACAGTTTTTCTTTAAAAAGCTCAGTAATCCCCGGAGTTCTTCCGGTGAATAGACACTCCCGGTAGGATTCACCGGGGAGTTTAAAATAAAAAAGCGGCTGTTGGTTGTGAGATAAGGTTGAAGCTCCTCCGGTCCTGTTTTATATCCTTTCTCCGGGTTTCCTGGGACATAGACCGGCTTTGCCCCGGCATAGCGAATCATAGGGAAATAGGATGGATAATAGGGGACGGGGATAAGGACTTCGTCGGTTTTTTTTGCAAGAGTCAGTAGTGCTGTAAAAAGAGCCGGTTTTGCTCCGGCAGTAATGATAATATTTCTATTACCGTCAGTTTCCCATCCTTCATGTTGCATCACAGCAGATACGGCTTCCCTCAGTTCCGGAATCCCTTCAGAAGGAGTGTACCTGATTTGCCGGGATTGAATTGACTGACAGGCAGCTCTTTCAATATCTTGAGATGGTGGGATATCCGGTTCACCCACACATAAATTGATAATATCCTTCCCCATGGAACGCAGCTTTTTCATCTGATGAAAAACAGCCAGTGTCCCCGATTCTTTTAATGTTTTTTTCATGATGCAAATTTAGGCACAGATCAAAGACCTGACGAAACATTTTATTTCTCTATAGATTACCTGCCAGGAAAACCATATAAATTCTCTTTCTTTTGATTCAACTTTTAATTCAAAAAGGAAGCGCCTAAATTTTGTTCTATGTGGAAGTACATAAAGAAGCTTTCAACCGTGTTCGCCTTTTTTCTTTTAATGGTTGATACATTACCTGCTTATGCACAAAACCCGCCGGAGATCCTACTCCCCGGCAACAATGATATCATCTCATATCTCCCATATAAACTTGTGTGGGCCTATCCTGACAGCTTTCGGATTTATCAACAGTATATCAGGATCAGCCAGGACCCTTTCGGGGATATTATCCATTTACAGCGGATTCTCACAGGCAGAGAGCGGGATTATATATTACGAAGTGGATTGGCAGACAATAAGGCATATTATCTATTTGTGGGCAGCCTGACTGAGCCGGATACATCAATCCTATGGTCCATTCCGGTATCATTTACACTGGATCATCTGAACAGTCCACCCGGAGAATTTTTTATTCATGATATTCCGGATACTTTAACTCCGGGGACTCCGTTACGGTGGACAAGCTCTGCGGATCCCGATCCCTTGGATACACTTTTACGGTACATCATTTTTACTGAAGATACCGAAGACTCATCTCTTCAGCAGGAAATCCTCCATATTCCGGAAAATGCCAGCCTTCAGGAACATTCTGCAGATATCACACCCACACTGATTAACCATAAAACATATCGTGTCCGGATATTCGCCGAGGATTTAGAAGGTATCCTGCAAGAAGGCATCCCATCCCAAACATTTGTGTACAATACGGGCAAAAACAAGGCACCCGTCTCGCCAAAAGGGTTAAAACCTTTTGACATCACTGAATTGTCGCCCGGGGACAGGCTCCGATGGGATAACGTGTATGATGCTGATGGGGACCGGGTGTTCTATTCAGTCCAGATGGACACCACCCCGATTTTTACACAGCCCTTTGAATTCACAACATTAACTCCTTTCTATCTTATCAATGATTCTTTGAAAAACTATTTTTCAGATGACAACCGGATTTTCTGGCGGGTACGGGCACAGGATTTATGGGGAGGTTTTAGTTCATGGTCCACGTTCGGATCCTTTTATATCAATTTTGAAAACACGGCACCATATTGGACATCTCCTTTCCTCCCGGAGGAAACACATCACATCGTGACTCACGAATCTTTTATACTCCAATGGCCGGATGCAGAAGATGATGATTATTCGGATAAGGATTCTATGACTTATCATATCTGGTACCGATCGAAGGAGGATCCTGAGCGGTATCACTTTAAAGAAAAATCTGCCCGTCATACGGTGCCTGTTGAAACATTAAAAGAAAACGGTACATACCATTATTTTATCAAAGCAGAAGATGCTGCGGGACATTTTTCAAAACAAAGCATACGGGGTATAATCACGCTCAATCGTATTGAAGAGCCCCCTTATATTCCCCCTCGTATTGTCTATCCTCCGGATAATCAAATCCTTTTGCCTTCGGGAAGACTTGCCTGGCATATCAGTGAGGATCATGATCCGCTGGATACGTTGAAATACATTCTGACGATTTCTGAAGACTCTTTATTCCGGAAAAATATCCTCAGGGAAATCCTCACTAAATCCCGCCTTCCGGTCCATGCACATTTATTAGCAGGATTTAATCGATGGGATCCCATGCAAACACTTTTTTACACACCTAATCCCGACACAATGCTCGTCCAGCTGAATTACTTGTCCTTCTGGCATCGTTTACGGGATAACCAAAGATATTACTTCAGGGTTCAGGCCGTTGATACAAAGCAGCTGCGGTCCGATATATCCGAAACAGGAACATTTATATTAAACAAAAAAAACAATCCGCCCGAGCCGGTGGCAGAGATCTATTTTCCCTGTCACAGGTGTAACATACATACAACGAATCCGTTGTTTCACTGGAAAGCCTCGGACGATCCTGATCCGGATGGGGATACTGGCACCACCCGGTATCAATTAAATATCCGTGATGTTGATAAAAACACCATTGAGTATATCCTGACAGAACCTGGTGAATCACAAATCAAACCTGCATACCCATTCCGTGAAAACGGTAGATATGAATTAAAAATCCGGAGTTTTGACGCAAAATCAGCGTTCAGCGAATGGACTGATCCGGTTTACTTCTGGATAAATGAAAAACCGGAATTACCCGTATTGAATCCCGATGCTTTTTCAATTCAGGCAGACAGCATCATCACGAAGTCAAATCCGGTTTTTCATTTTGGCTCTGTTTGCTCACCCGATCCTCCGGAAGAACAGATAAAACTCTTCATGGATATCCGTTTTATCTTTCCTGCTTCAGAGGATACAATCCTATTCCCTTTGCTCCCGTTTCAATCACAGTTCAATAATTCCGATCTTTCTTTTCCGGAAAACACACGGGGGATTTATCAGGTTCGGTTGAGAACAGAGGACAGTCTGATGGGACATTGGACTAAGGCAATTCCCTTTGGGGTGGACATGTATGCTGATATTCCACTGCCCTTTTATTTGCTCCATCCCAAAGCAGGTCAGGACACCGTGAAGGTCAATCCGAAATTTAAATGGACAGCCTGTATTGATCCGGACCTGAATGATGAGATAACATATACCCTCTATATATCTCCGGACAGTACTTTTTACGAGGATACATATATTATCAGGGACATCAAAGAAACGCAATATAAGTTCGATGATTATGATTTGGAAGATAACACAAAATATTTTTGGAAAGTGTCAGCAGAAGATAAAAACGGACATATTGTATGGGGAAGTAACTCAAATTTTGAAAGCCGGTATTTTATTGTGGGTCTTTTGGAAGCAGCTGATAGAGACGGCAGGGGCGGACAGGGGCATGAATTTCATCCGGTTCAACCGAATCCGTTCAAGGATATTGTTCATTTAAAATTCACGCTGGGACAGTCAGAAGAAGTGACCATCAGCATATACAACATCATAGGGCAGCGGATAGAAATCATTCATCACGGCGTATTTGCAGCCGGAACTCACAGTATTAAGTGGGATATAACACAAGCCGGTGTTCCTTTACCGGCCGGTGTTTATATCTTTACCTTAAGAATTGGCAACAGAGTATTGCAGCAAAAAGGGTTGTACATCAAGTAGATGTTTCGGATGCAATGATCTTAAGTGCTTTTTGCCTTTTAAGAATCCAGTACCAGATACTGCCGAAGCCCACAAAAACCCAGATTACAAAAAAGAGAAACGAAAGCAGTGGTATTTTTATAAGCAGGTGGAGCACCAGAAGGCCGGTTGCTGCCGGGAGCATACCCTTTTGAAAGCCGGGAATATTTTTAGTAATAAGTTCCCCAAGCCACACAGCCAGCGGAAACTGTCCCAAGAAAACCGTAACACCGAAAAAGAGCAGAAACAAAATGGAGAAAGGAATTGAAACAATAAAAATCATGGATAAAATGCCCAATAGCGGAATGAGAACCAGGCACAGGAGTCCCCACAGACCCATTTTCACCGGTTCATGCTTAATCAGAAAACCGCTTCCTTTAAAAGATGCCGGGAACAGATAATACCAAAGCGCGGCACAAATCAGGCTGAACAGGAAAAAATTCAAGCCTACAAAGAGGGGATGTATCCGGATATGGGGCACATGAATGTCGCATGGCCCCCAGGGTTTCCAGTAATAACATTTTTCCCTGGGTTCCTGATGGCTGACAACACCTGTCACCAGGGCCATTTCAGACGCCTGGTAATCTTCTACATAGGTCTCCAGGTTGCCGTCCACATTCCCATTCAGGTAGAGTGTATTGCCATGTATTTCCACATCTCCCTGTATATGTCCTTGAAGTGTGATATCATCACCTGCAATAGCCACATCACCCCGGATATAAGATGTAGAATCGAGGACGATTTTACCACCTGCAATATTCACATCATTAAAATAACGGCCCGTCAAACGGATATTTCCACCGGCAATATAAACATTATCTTCAACGATACCATTCACCATACACTCACCACCGGCAATGTAAAGGTCATTATCCGTACTCCCGTTAAAGCGGACATTTCCCCCAAGGAGATAAAGATTTCCGTCAATATCGCTGTTGATTTCCACATCTCCGGCGAAAATGGCATAATCGCCATCCACATCATAGGTATGTATGATTTTCGATCCGGTACGTATTTCCAGGGCAAACAGGGATGTTGAGCCAAGGAAAACACAAATAAGAATCAACCATTTCATCATTTTTTTCATTGTATCACCTCTTAATTGTGATGATCTGATGTTACAAGTTTAAGAAATGTTGTCAGTATAAGTATTAGTATACCCCTTTTTACGGCAAAAAAAAACCCCGGAAATCCGGGGTTTTTTATAGTCAGGATCGTTTACCTTATTTCATGTAAACCATCTTTTTCGTTGCAGCATGTTCACCGGCTCTGACGGTGTAGAAATAAACACCGGTAGAGACCGTCATACCAAAGTCATTGGTACCATCCCAAACGATACGATATGTACCGACATTCTGCGTACCTGCATTGAAAGTACGGACAGCCTGTCCAAGCACGTTATAGATGGTCATTGTGACATCGGCACGTTCAGGAATACTGAACTCAATGGTTGTTGACGGGTTGAAGGGGTTCGGGTAGTTCTGGCGAAGTTCAAACACTTCGGGAACACCGGCCACATCTTCATCAACTTTGACCCACCAGGAACAATCATAGGTATCAAGGGAGTCTACTCCCTGACCCCATGGCAGACGGGCATCAGCATTCTGCATACCGTAACAATCCATTTCCAGCTCGAAGGTAGCATTGGCATCATCTACAACAGCACTATGATTTTGGTCAAATCCAGCTTCATTATCGAAGCCGTTAGCACCGTACTTATAGATGAAGTTCTTCGCGCTGTAGGCAGGATACACAACGGAACCGCTGAAGATATCATCACCGGCTGTTGCATCTTCGCCCTGGCCATCATCGTACAGTTTATTTTCATCGGGAATATTAGCCCAGGGCCACCCGTTGAAGAAACCGTTTACACCGATGAAAGTCACTTCGTCATAGGAGTAAATTGTATCGGCATCACTTTGAACATCCACGACAGGATGGCCGTCATTCAAGGCAGCTTTCAGAGGATAAGCATCAACCTTGAAAATCAGGGTTACATCCTGGCTGGTAATATCATCCCAGCTGACATCGCTGAAGAATACGCGTGGCAGTTCAATGGATGTAGAACCATCAAAAGTCAGAACACGATTGGGAGAAGATTCCCAGTTGTCGGTTCCACCGCCGTTATGAACGAATTTGTACTCTTCTGTTTGTCCCATACCAACACCGGTAAAGGTTTTGTCCAGAAGATAAAGATCATCATCGGAAGGATCCTTTGCCAGAACATCATCTTCCGTGTGAGCCCATCCGTTGAAGGATCCGCGGACATCAACAACATCCGAAGCTGGATCAAAGGATTCTTTTACGATTTCGATGCCCATATCCACCTGGAAGCGGACAGTGACATCCTGAACAAAATAATTGCTGAAGACAGCCCCTGCCAGATAATCCGGATACCACCAGTCAACAGAGTCTGAGATAGCATCCAAAGCAATGGGATCCACACCATAGAATGCGGATCTGGTTCCGGCAGTCGTTTCATTCAGCACACCTACGGTGTAAGCTGTTTCATTATCTTCAGCATATCCTATCATACTGACAGTCGCACCGGAAGCTTCTTCGAAACCGTCAAACCAGTTCGTACCACCGGTAATATAATCCGGCCAGTAGTAGAGTACCGGTACAGGAGTTTCAGCATTCAGTTCGTCATAGAGAGGACCTGTAACCACATCCCCCTGAATGGGTTCAAGGATAGAAGGAGCAGCTTGATCCGTGGCATTGATGTCAGCAATATAGGTGGCAATACCCACAATATCCTTAAAGAACGTACCATCTTCAAGGGTCATGGGAGTTGAAGGCCAACCATAGGGATAGCCAAGCAGCTCATCACCGAAACCAAGATAGTTCTTATTTCCGGCATCGGCCCATGTTTTCAGGGCATCATAGGTTGTAGTGCCATGACCACCCAGGTCAACAATATAGTCATAGCTGTTCAGCAGATCAATTTCAGCTTCACCATAAGACCATACATCATAAGGCAGCCCAACACCCGGCCATACATAGGCACCAAACCATCCCATACTATAACCGGAATTGTTCAGAATAAGCACAGAGTTTACGGGAAGGAAGATCATATATTCGTAGACAGGTGTTTCGCCCACATTACCTTCCACGTCTGTAGCTACTACTTTGTAAGCAATGGTTGATCCCGGAGATTGTCCAGGAATCGTCGCAGCATATTCGTCGCCTGTTCCCTTTGTCATGGTAACACTCTGTTCAGCGCCACCATCTATAGTATAGACAACTTCAGCAGTTTGTACACCGGCATTTCCACCGGAGGGGTTATCGTCCGTAATGGTTGCCACCACTTCACGTCCTTCAGTACTGACTGTCGTGATCAGGGGCGTATGCTCAATAATCGGCGGACGGTCACCTGTCAGGTTAACTTTTACAACCCAGTCCCAGATATACTTACGAACATACCAACCGAACTTGCTGATCGCTGAGTTGGAAAATTCATCATAGAATTTCATGGCCGGATAATATTCATAGGGTTGAATATCGCCGGACATAAAACCCAGACGACCTTCAGGGTCACGGGCATCCGTACCGACAAATTCTGCAATCACAGCAAAAGGCACACCGGCCTCCATTGTAGGATAGAGACCTTCACCACTCAGAGCCAGACTTACCGTATCATCGGATTCCAGTTCGGATCCAATCGGCACTGACATGGCAGATACATAAGAAGGCCAGATTTTCTCTGTCAGGGGATCACCGGGGGTAAAATCCGGAAGCAGATCCACCCAATTGGTTCCCTGCCATTCATAATCACCTTCCGTATCTTCATAGTAACCAACTGCAACATTGTCCCTCTGGGCATAGTCACCCATATCCCATGTGAGATAGGATGTTCCCCAGATGGAAACATTAAAGGATTCATTCCCGTTTGCCACACCCGTCACATCGGAAAGACGGAAGAAAATTTCCTGCATTTCTCCGTCAGCTGCCGGAACAAAATACTCATAGAAAGTATCTTCCGGCCAACCACCAAAGTTGACGAGTCCGGTGGCGGGAATGGGGTACCGCATATAATCAATGGTGCCTTTCGCAACCAAAGGGGTACCTTCTGTCACCTGTGCCTTTGCCGGCTGTATTTCCCGGTTCCATTTTTCGCTTTCCAAAGCAGCGAAAGCAGAACCAACAAATGCAACCAAAAGGAAGGTAACGACCAAACCTCGTACCAAACGATTCATGTTTGAACCTCCTCAGTTAACATTGTTTTTGTTGTATTGTTAATCATTATCCACTCAAAATGTAACGACGCTTTTCTGAATATTGCAAGTTTTTATTCAAAAAACTTTTAATTTATGCACCTTTACGTGTTTTTGATCACAGCCCGCGGATATCTTTCCGCGGACTGTGAATCTCTTATTTACTTTAGAATCCCAGGCTCAGGGTAAAGAGCTGATGGGAATCAAAGAACTTTGTCATCCTGTAGGCATAGTCCAGTTTCAGATATGTGGTTGCATTCAAGGGGTAACTCAACCCGAATCCAAAACTGGGTCCGAAGATAAAATCTTCAGACAGGTTATAGAATGTATCTTCATCCGGATCCTGTGCCATAACGTATCCACCTCTCACAGCAAACATCTCATTCAGAACGAACTCTGTTCCCAGTTTATATTCGTCAAACGAGAAATTGTTGTGGAGGAAAGAACCTGAAACCGTCCAGACGATGGATTCATTGGCCACAACATCATGGGCCAGCCCCAGTTCAACCTGGGCAGGCATTTCAAATTCCTGCAGAGGTACCCGGAATGGTCTTAACGCAGCCCCCGGTTCCGTTCCCGGTGGCTGGACCTTAATTTCCAAATCCGGACCATCAAAGCGCATGTTGGTCCCGACATTACGGACAGCAATACCCAGTCTCAGTTTTTCATCCATCATGGAGTATTGCACTCCGGCATCAAAGGCAAGACCGGATGCGCTCTGGCGCATAATATTTTCAGAAATGAGTTTAATTGATGCACCAAAATTGATACGGTCTGTCATTTCCTTGGAATAAGTAACCCCCAGAGTTAAAAACTGGGGTGTATAGGTTTCTCCTGCTCCATCGGGAGCATCGGTTGTGGTGACATTGATTTCACCAAAATCCAGACTGCTCAGGTTGAATCCGAGAGCTCCGATTTGTCCAAGCTGAGCCACAACACCGATATAAACGGTATTGATATCTCCTATCCATCGTTGGTAGGAGAAAAGGGCTTCAACCCGGTTATTGATTTGCGAGAGTCCTGCCGGATTCCAATATCCGGCTTCTACACCACTCACACCGGCAATATCTGATCCACCCATGGCCAGATTTCTGGAACCCATGGGAATCAAGAGTTCCATAGCGCCGGCAGTTCCCCGGCGTTTAGAACTTCCAGCCTCAGCAACTGTCCACACAAACAGAAGTGCAAAGACCAGCGTGAGAGTGAATAAGGCTTTATTTTTATTCATTTTTATCTCCTTCTTTCCTAAAAGAGGTCCAATCGCTCTTCAGGCTGGAACACTGCCAGTTTTAGTGTTTTGCTACTCCCGTCCGGAAGTTCCACGTATGCGATATACATACCGCTGGCCACGGGAATTTCCGCATGGTTCAGCAGATTCCATCGCAGGATGGATGATCCGGGTGTATTGTGTTCAAGTTTCCGGACAAGATCTCCGGAAATCGTAAAGATATACACCGTAGCCTTTTCCGGCAAGTGAGTAAAGGTCACAAAACGGTTTTGTGCATTCAACTCTTCCACCTGCTGCCCAAAATAGGGATTGGGGAAGACATTGATCATTTCCAGGCGATCAGCGATCAGCTCGTCATTATCTTCCAGGACCGGAGTGGTAAATTGCCAGTAATCGATGTCCGGTATAAGCGGATTCATAATTTCCACTTTGGCAACAGAACCGGGAATATAGTTCCGTGTATCACTCCATTTAAAGGACCATCCCAGACTTGCATGATCCGTAGTATCGCCGGTGACCTTATACGGTTGATACATTCTACCGGCATCATATTCATCGTAAGCAATTACGAGGAAGCGCAGAGATCCGGGAGAGTATTTATACACATCGATCAAGGGTCGTCCAAGACTATCCGGTATGGTTGTCAGTGTGTCGTCGAAGAAGGATTTGGGCATCATAGCTCCTGTAGGTGATGTGGAAGATGGTTTGGGAAATGTCACCATCAATGCATTTAACTGCATATTATTCTCCACATCCCACACTTCAAAGGGAGCCGTTTTTATCATAATAGAATCAGCCCACTGTCCGGATGTTACGGCCTGAACCGGCCAAATCGTGATCTTCTGACCTTCGCCTGGACCTTTAAAGCGAATCTCCAGGTTGCTCATCATCTGTTCATCCGATGGTAACGGAGGATCCGGCATCAAGCCCACAGCAGCCCAGGCATTGAACATAGCGGATTTCCCGCCTGTCAGTTCAGCAGACGCATCGCCTGCCAGTCGGGCATCCACTTTAGTTTGCTGCATTGAATCGAGTCCGGCAGGAATTGATTGCGTCAATTCCCTGAACGGATTCGTGATCTTCGGAACCAATTCGGTCGAAATATCCCGAACGATAAGTGAAAAACCATCATAGAACTGATTTGTAGAATAAGAGAAGAAATCGGTCTCTTTCGGTATGATTGAACGAACTACGTATCCATCCTGTCCATAGGATTTGGTGGGATCAATCACATTCAAAGACCAATAGAGATCTGTAGTGGTTGTATCCTGCTTACCATCCTTGTTGATGAAATAAACATCTTCCGTCGTCTCCAGAGAATCAAAACGAATCTCATAAGTCTCACCTGTTAAAGAAGAAGGATCTACAACTTTGGGAACAATCAGGGCATTTGCCTGTCCACCCAGATTTTCCACTGAAATTGTATCTCCGTAGGCTGCATGATAATCCAGATTCAGTGCCGGGTAGGGACGTGGAATGGCAAGATAGCCTTCCAGGGCCGACTCGACAACTTTCGGCAATGCATTGCTATCATATATATAACAGGATACGGCGAAATAGTATTTCCGGTTGTTAACCAGGTCCACATTTCCCCGAAGTGCGTCTTTGGAAATGTAAATATGGTTCTGAATTCCGGCATCAGTTCCAAATTGAACCGGTTGCTGAAGGACCATTCCATAATTCTGGTCGAATTTATCATCCACAATCATGGTAACACCGTTTTTCACATCATAAGTAGCAATGCGTTTCCAGGGACCGGTTATAGATTCACCCTGATAGACATTATATCCTTCAAAGTGATAATCAGCAGACGCAGTCTGATAGCGATATGTTTGCACTTGATCTGCATTGTTATCCCATGTGAGCACAACACCCTTATCCAGTTCTGTCACTTCCACTTCCGGTTGCGGTGGTGTTGCCAGTTCAAAGTTTGAGTTAAATGCATTTTGTGCAAAGCGATCGTAGTATTTCAACGCCGTGACAGCACTCAAATTATCGCTGCCGGAAGCAATAATAATGGAACCGACGATTTCCTGTGTATCGCCCGGAGCCATTTCAAAGGGGCCTGAACTCATGAGAAACCGGCGATCACCCGGCGGGTCATCTTGTATATCCAGCCAGCCTTCTCCTGTTACAGGATCACCACTGGCGATAAACTTGGATTTTTCACCGGTAACAGAATTTTCAAAATCCTTACCGGCCGGGGTGAGTCCCGTCATCACATTCCAACACTCTTCCTTTGTTTCAGGATCAAAGAGAATCGCGTCCCCGTTGATGTATTTGATGAAGGATGAAACACCCAGTTCTTTCCAGCCGGGTCTTGGAACGCCGGACCAGTAGGCTGTATCACCGGGACTTTTAACATGAGGTCCCTGAAAGAAATCATACCCAACAGCCGGAGGGGTCAATCCGTAATTCTGGTCATTGACTCCACCGTTAAAACAGTAGCCCAATACCAGGTTCGTATCGACACCTACCAAGTCGTCATTGGCATCACCCACATCCGGATCTGACCACATGGCAACATACATATCGGCATAGTAATTATCGGATTTATTAATGACCAGATTTTTCACAAACAGGATATCCCCAAGGGGGTCATTCCGGTTAAACCCAAACATACTTGTCTGGATTTCAACTCCCATAGGCTTGGAATCAAAGAGTTGTGAATGAGCAGTGGGGTTGGCGTCATTATACACACTCCACATCATCTGATCGCCCAGAATGAGGGGTTTTCCGTTATCATCCACAGGGGCACCCTGATCCGCCGGCCAGTTCAGATAATCCTGGTCCAGGGTATCATCCTTGTTTACCTTGAGATACCAGTATTTCGGATCTTCCGGGTTTTGAGCGATCCAGGCACAATTGGCTTTGGGGTATTCGCTCATAGGGACTTCAACTTGGTTAATGGTGTCCATATAGAGAATCTGACCCGGCTGGAATTCAACGGTATATTCCGCGGCAGCTGTCCGGATTTCATTTTTAAATGTTGCTGAACCGGGTTCTTTCACTTTCCCCGAGGCCAGCCACATGCCCGATTGAAATACGGCGTATTTCCCGGACCCTTTCGGCCATTCGAGTCCCGATTCAGATGTGACACCAGAACTAACCCATTCTCCGTTATTGTACGTCCAGGTCCGGATACGGTTACCGTCGAACCGTTTGTATTCCAGAATAGACTGTTTGAAGAATGTGCCCATATAATATTTCCCAATCGGCTTAGCTCCGAATGCTGTAGCAGCGAAGATCAGGCCGATCAGAGAAATCCATAATAGTCGTTTGTAGTACGTATTCATTTATCTCTCCTCTTATCGACCGGCTGTAAAGTTTAACCTCACACCAAGCCGGACCTGGCGTGCATTTTCATAATTGAACGGATTGCTGAGCCGGGCTTTATAAGCCTTCACTTTCAGGTCTGTATCGGTAAGTGCTTGTCCTGCAGGCGTAACCATGTATCCGTCATCATCGGGGTTACCTGTCCCGGAATAGACATCCCGGACATTATCCCGGTTAAAGAGATTGATGATGGACAGATAGGTGGTTAACTGTGTTTTTCCGCCAAGATAAAAGCTCTTGTCAATGGATACATCCGTCTGAAAAGTCCAAGGCATGGTTCCTGAATTTATGGCGGCAACCGGTGTGTTGGAGGTAGGCGGAAATACTTCAGATACCACAACTGTCGGGGTATAGCGCCGTCCGCTTCCAAAGGTTAACAGGGCATTGACACCAAAGTTTTTGATAATGTCCTTGTTCCCCGTCCGGTAATCCAGATTTACAGAACCCGTATGTCTCTGGTCGAAATCCAGGGGTGCAACATAGGTGGGAAAGTTTCCGCCCTGCCAGACAATCTTATATTGTCCGTCAGATGTGGATCCCGTTCCGGCAGCCCACTGAAGAGTATAATTCAAAGACATCCGCAGATTCCGGGTTCTGCGGAGATTATATGCAAAGGAAAAGCCCTTCACCGTCCCGAAATCACCATTCACAAAGGTAGCATAAACGGTTGGCGTTGCATAAATATTCCGTTCCTGTACATAGTTATTGAGTTGCTTATAAAACATGGTCAGGTCGAAAGAGGCATTTCCGCCAAAAACCTGTTTGAATCCAATTTCATACGAGGTGACTTCCACCGGTTTCAATTCGGGGTTTCCCGATTCGGTGAAATTCCCCTGAGACAGGTTGGATGCAAAACGGGCATAACTGATAAAGACATCCTGCAGATTCGGCGGCTGGATGAATTTTCCATATTGTGCATGAAAAACCGTTCTGTCTGTCACGGGGAAAGCAAATCCCAGCCGGGGACTGATATAATTCATTCCATCGGGTTCCTTCAATTGAGGAAGTCCGATAGGATCATATTCAGTCGGGATAGAGGATTTATAGACTTTATTTCCGTCTTCATCCAGGGAAGCATAAACACGTTCAGAGATATCACCGCTTTGATCAATCACAATATTTTCCGGATCGTAGAAAGTTTTATGACCGGAATAGTAATAATCATAACGGATACCTGCATTCAGGATCATATCACTCAACTCGATTTTATCCTGGAAATAAGCGGATGCAATCACCGGTTCGCGGGCACCGTCACGATGATCATCCGGCAGATCGTTGAAACCGGAGACATCCCAGCCCATGTTATCGGCATAAGCTGCTCTGTAATCAGCATCTGTCAGCTGATCCCAGCTATAATTATAATATCCGTCATCTCCCAGTTGGGGATCATATTTCATGAGAGAGGATGCCAGTCGGGACGGGGCAATAATCGTAAAGCGGCGGATATTGTTCATCCTGTACTCAAAACCGGTTTTCAACTCGTGATTTCCGGTCTGATGCAGAATGCTGCCTGTCAGCATGTAATAATAGGAATAGGTCCGCAGATAGGCATCATACCAGTGACCTTCAGGATAGAAAGCCATCAGGTTATAATCCGCCGGGAGATTGGTCCCGTTGGATACCATCTTTTTCGCAGCCGGATGGACCCATGATGTGTCGGTCCAGATGATCGTATCATGGTAGATTGTGTTGATGATTTCTGTACTGTCTTCATTATAGACATACAGTGTATCCAGAATCAGCCGTTCACCATCTTTGGGCATATAGCGCAGGCCATAATAGCGATAATCTTCACCAAGAACCGGGTCATACCGTATCACCTTATCGTTAAAATAACTCGCCTGTAAGTTCAGCACCGTTTTGGGGCCCAAAGTCCCGGAAAGCCGGGCATGTCCCGTGATGGTTTCCTGCTCTTCTTTAGGTTGATGACTGCTATTTAAAAGTGAATACTGGTGTGCATAAAGCCTGTAGGCAGATTTATAGTAGGAGCCGCCGACCCTAACCCTGAAGGGCTTGAAGTCGAAAAGAAGGTTCCCAACGGCGCTGTACGTGTTTTCTTCGTTATCTTCAATGGGGCCGCGGACCATTTTGATACCCACAACATTGCCGTCCTCATTAAAAACCGCTTTACCGTGTTTTCCGGCAGCGGGACGTGCGGCACCGATATCCAGTTTTTCTGCATTAAGAAAGAGCCGTATACGGTTTGTCAGGGGACCGCCTATGGATGCATTCATCTGATTATACCCATAAGAATAGGTATCCAGAATGCCATCATCCTGTTCAAAAATATTACCCCATCCATTGAGAAAACCATCAGTTACATATTCAGCCTGAAAATTCCACTTTTCACCACCAGTCTTTGTTGTCGTGTTTACAATACCCGATGAAGCGCTGCCGAATTCGGCATTAAATCCTCCAGCCTGATATGATACTTCTTCATATGCCGTGGCAGACAGATCACCACCCCTACTCATATCGTAGGGATTGTTGACATATACACCATCCACATAAAAGCCAACTTCTCCGGCACGACCGCCACGCACGTGAATATCCTCACCAACACTCACAACACCGGTCTGGTTAGACACAATGCCGGTAAAGGTCCGGACGGGAAGATTCAGAATATCTTCAGACCGCACAACCCGGACTTCGTTGGTTGCAGATTTCTCAATGATCGGACGTTCGGCAACCACCGTAACGGTCTCACCACGGATGGCTTCCTTTTTCATCTGGAAGTTTGCTTCCGCGGTTAAACCCGATGTCACCCGAACATTCGTCATAGTCACCTGGGCATATCCAATATAGGATGCCTGCAGTGAATAAATTCCAGGGGGAACATCCAAAATAACATAGGATCCGTCTCCACCGGTGGCTGCACCCATCGTCGTTCCTTCAATAACGATGTTTACACCGGCTAAAGGCGCACCTGTTTCAGCGTCTTTGACTGTACCCGAAATCTTACCCATGGCGGCATAAATCATGCCGGGAATAAGTAAAATAACGGTCAGCCATAGCCATCGTTTTACCATACATAACCTCCCGAGTTATCACATCTGATATATATCAATTTTCTGTGCTGATTCTCCTGAAATGTTAACCCTTTACGCAATTGACCTTTTATCACATGAATCACGTTCTGCTATCATATCCGTCCGTACCAAATTTTTAATCTTTTTCGCGTGAGATGGGCAGGGACATACTTTCTAAATCGGTTTTTAAAACAATGGTGGTTTCCGTAACACTGACATTTTTAATCTGATTGATCTGATCTAAACGATGCTCCAGATCCAGGGTCCCGGCCGTACGGATTTTGGCCAGTATGGATCCTTTGCCTGCAATGTAATGAACCTCCTGCACACCCGGGATTTCAGCGATCTGCTTCCCCGTTACGTGCATCCTGTTGATTTCATTCAAGGAAATCAGTACAAAGGCCAGAAGGGGCAGACCGATTCTATCCGGGCACAAACGGACTTCATATCCTTTAATGATTCCCTGTTTTTCAAGTTTTTTTATCCGTTCGAAAATAGCCGAAGCCGTCATACCAATATGCCGGGCTATTTCTGCATTGGGTGTCCGTGCATTTTCCTGCAGAATCGTAAGTATCTGTTCGTCTATGGTATCAATCATGTGTATTTTTCCAAAAGGTATTTCGACGATACATAATATTCTTAATACAGTCAAGGAATAAATTACTCTTGAATCACCTTTTTTTCCATTTTTTTTATATCACAACGCCTCTAAATCTTTGAAATGCAGGTTTATAGAAGAATCTGTATTTTTATGCATTATTTGCATATCATTTATGGATATGAGTTCTTTTAATGCCTTAAACATGCATATTTATGATTCAATTAGACAATTTATCAGGTTTTCAGTGAAATATATACGCTTGCTTTAACTATGAAGCTTTTTTTGTTTTGGTTTTTTTGACTATCCTGTAGGATTCTTTTTTCAGAACAACGTCCCGGTCCACCACAACGGTTCCGATTTTCTCCTTACCGGGAATCTCATACATCAAATCCAGCATAATATCTTCCATGATCGATCGAAGCGCCCGGGCACCGGTTTTCCGCTTTAGCGCCAATTCAACAATTTCATCGAGGGCGTCTTCCCTGAACTCAAGTCGGATACCTTCCAGTTCCATCAGTTTTTCATACTGCCTGACCAGAGCATTCCGGGGTTCTGTCAGGATGCGCCGGAGTGTTTCTTTTGTAAGTTCCTGCAGGGTGGCATGGACCGGCAGACGGCCAATGAGTTCGGGAATGAAACCAAAACTGTTTAAATCATGCGGTTCAAGCTTTTTCAGGATTTCATCCCGTGTCATCCGTTTTCCCGTCCGGGCTTTATCCCCGAAACCTATCTCTTTCTTACCAATTCGTCGTGCAATGATGTCATCAAGCCCTTCAAATGCTCCCCCGCATATAAATAGGATAGAACGGGTGTTAATATGCACCATCTGTGCTTCGGGATGCTTTCGCCCGCCTTTCGGAGGAACAGCCGAAATAGTCCCCTCAAGAATCTTCAACAGGGCCTGTTGAACCCCCTCCCCGCTTACATCCCGGGTGATAGACGGATTGCCGGACTTCCGTGCGATTTTGTCGATTTCGTCAATATATACAATCCCTTTTTCCGCCGCAGCCACATTGTAATCCGCAGCCTGAAGCAGGCGGACCAAAATGTTTTCAACATCATCCCCTACATACCCGGCTTCCGTCAGTGTGGTAGCATCGGCAATGGCAAAAGGTACCTTAAGCATTCTGGCCAGAGATTGGGCAATGAGGGTTTTTCCTGTACCCGTAGGGCCTACCAGCAGAATATTACTTTTCTCCAGTTCCACGTCGTCTTTTTCAGCCCGTGGATTCTGAATGCGTTTATAATGATTATAAACCGCCACGGAAACAACCTTTTTGGCATGGTCCTGACCAATAACCGTTTTATTGAGCTCTTCGTGTATTTCCCGCGGCGTGGGTAATGACTCCAATTCCGGTTCATAACTTTCTTCCAGCTGCTGTTGAATAATATCCAGGGCCGTAAAGGCACATTCATCACAAATTGAGCCATACAGTCCTTCTACCAAGGCTAAAACATCTTTTTCTTCCCGGCCGCAAAAGCTGCAGACCCGTTCACGGCGCTTGTTTCCGTTTGTCATGAATTCCTTTTCCTCAGGACCGTATCGATCAATCCGTATTGAACACCCTCTTCAGGGCTCATGAAAAAGTTCCGGTCCGTATCTTTTTCGATTTTCTTCAGGGTCTGACCCGTCAGATCCCGCAATATTTCATTTAATAGTTTCTTTGTTTTCATAATTTCCCGGGCGTGAATCTCAATATCACTGGCCTGTCCTTCCACTCCCCCCAAGGGCTGGTGAATCATAAGCCGGGCATGGGGAAGAGCCGACCGCTTGCCTTTGGTTCCGGCTGCCAACAAAAAAGCTCCCATGGAAGCAGCTTGTCCAATACATATTGTCGCCACATCACACTGGATATAATTTATGGTGTCATAAATGGCCAGGCCTGCAGATACGGATCCTCCCGGACTATTAATATAGAGGGATATATCCTTTTCCGGATCCTCCGCTTCCAGGTATAAAAGCTGGGAAACCACCAAAGTACTCACCTGATCATCAATCGGGGTTCCGATGAACACTATCCGTTCTTTCAGAAGGCGGGAGTAAATATCATAGGCCCGTTCACTCCGTCCGGACTGTTCAATGACCATGGGTACGTAATTCATCACATCCCCCTACCCTTTCCGGGTGATTTTATTCTCTTTAATCCTGGCAAATGATTTCAGATGATCCATCACTTTATCCGACATCAGTTCCTGAGAAAGCGTCTTTTTGAAATTATCTGATTCATAATAAGATTTATAAGCATCCCTGAGTTTTTCATCCACCTTCATAATCAGATCATCTACCTTTTTTTGGATTTCTTCATCGGTCGCTTGAAGTTTTTCCTGTTTGATAATTTCTTCACGGACCATCATCCATTTCAGGGTGTTATGAGCCATTTCATGGTACTGCTCACGGAATTGTTCCTCGGGTATGCCGGCGACCTGCTCTTTCTGATCCTTGTATAAATCATCAAGATACCCCTGAATAATGGTTCCAGGAATTTCGAAATCTTTCAGTTCACCCAGAAAATACTCCCGGATATTGTTGTCCAACTGTTTTTCACTTTCTTTATCAAGATAATCCTGAAGTTCATTCTTGATTTTTTCTTTCAACTGAGTCACCGTTTCAAGCTCGGGATCCACAGTCTGGACAAATTCCTTATTGACTTCCGGCAGATTGAGCTTTTGTATTTTCAATGCCTTAACTTTGAAATAGCGATCTTCATCCTTTTCATGCTCTGCTTTAAACACTAATTGACGGCTTTCATCCTTTTGTATCCCCACCAGGGCTTGAGCCCGTTCTTCTGTGATGGGGTTTTCTCCCAGGACAAGTGTTGAGGTTTCCGGCTCAGCCCCCGTAACAGGATTCCCTTCAGCATCTGTCTCAACAACTTCAGCCTCCAGATAATCACCCATTTCGGCCGGTCCTCCCTTTTCCGTCAATTCTGCATTCTTCTTGCGAAGTTCTTCTATCTGTTTTTCCACATCCTCTTTTTTTATGGTATAGACAGGTTTTTCTACCTTGAATCCCTCTTTATATGACGGGAGTTTCAATTCGGGCAGAATTTCCAGATTGAGATGAAGATGCAAAGGTTCACCCTTGTGAAAGTGAATGTGTTCAACGTCGGGTTCACCAACAGAATTGAGCTTTGCCTCCTGCAATCCTTTATAATAAAACATGTTGAAGTGGTCTTTCACAAATTCCAGTTCGGCATGACTCCCATACTGACGTTCCACGATACTCATGGGGACTTTCCCTTTCCGGAATCCCGGCATCCGGATCCGGGATCTGAACTTTTTCAGAAAAGCCGTGTATAAAGTCTCCAGTTCTTCCCAGGGAACCTCAATCACCAGTTCGCGCTTGGACGGTGATAACTCTTTTACATCTGTCTTCAATGGATCAATCTCCTTGTTCGTTTTGGTTTAACCAATAAATTTAATATAAATATATCTGTTAACCAAGATTCTTAAAATGAAGCGGGTGAATCCCCTTTCAGAATATGATAAAGTCCTTTAAAATCCTCAAAGGTTAAGGCTTCGGCTCTCAAGCTAAGATCAACAGAAGGAATTTTGCGATCTCCCGTGATTTTTTTCAGGCTGTTTCGCAATGTTTTCCGCCGGTGATTAAAAGCGGTCCGGACAAGGTAATGAAAAAATGTTTTATCACTGATATCCCGATTTTTATCAGGATTCAGGTGGATTTTCACCAGGGATGAATCCACTTTTGGACGGGGAAAAAAAACGGTGGGGGGAATGTGAAACAAAATCTCAGCCTCTCCATAGAGCCGGGTCAGGATTGTCATAATACCATAATCTTTTGTAGAAGGTTGTGCCACCAGGCGTCTGGCAAATTCCTTCTGGACCATAAAAATACCCTCTCCGACATCCGATGCATGGGTATATAATGTAAAGAGGATTTGAGACGAGATATTGTAAGGAAGATTACCAACCACTTTGCCGGCCGGGAGAAAGGCTTTCCAGTCAGTTTTTAAAATATCCCCTTGAATAAGCCGTACATGGGGATCCGTTTCATATTGCTTCCGTAAAGCACCGGCCAGGTTCTTATCAAACTCAACAAGAATCAATTCACGGCATTTTCCTGCGAGGTGTGATGTGATGGCTCCCCGGCCGGGACCGATTTCCACGATGGTTTCATCGGGCCGGGCCTGGATAGCATCCACAATCTTCCGTATGATGTTGGGATCCTGGAGGAAATTCTGTCCGAGGAATTTTTTAGGATAAGATATGTTATCCTTCATTCAGTGCAAGTTTCGGAAAAAGACGTAAAGCGTTTTGGGTTGTTCTCTCCGCCACATTTTCAACCGTCATTCCGAAAATCTCTCCATAAGTTTCTGCCACACGCCGCACATAGGCAGGTTCATTCGTTTTCCCCCGGTACGGAACAGGTGCCATAAAAGGTGAATCCGTTTCTATCATCAGGGCATCCAGGGGCAGTTTTGATGCTGTTTCCCTGATTTCTCCGGCAAAGGTTATCAATCCGGTAAATGAAATAAGGAGTCCCTTTTCAATACACTGCAGGGCAAAATCCACCTTTCCTGTATAGCAATGACACTGACCTCTGAAATAATCCACCTCTTTCAGAATATTCATAATCTGTGTATCAGCCTGCCGGTTGTGAATAATCAGAGGAAGGTTCAGCGATTTCGCCAGTTCCGCCTGTCCGCGAAATGAGCGGTTTTGCATCTCTTCCGGGGCATAATCCCGGTAAAAATCCATCCCGGTTTCACCGATGGCTACACACTTTTCATGACAACAAAAGGTTTCAAGGATTTTAAGATAATCTGAAGAAAAGGTGGCGGCATCTTCCGGATGGATGCCTGCTGCAGCATAAATCATGGCATATCGGTCCGCCAGCTCCAGGGCTTTTTCTGAGGAGGGAATATCCACCCCGGGGACGATGACAGCACCGACTCCCTCTTTTCGGGCACGGTCCAGATAGGGCTCCGGATTTTCAGCAAAGGGAGAAAAATTTAAATGGGCGTGTGTATCAATCAGTATGGCGGACATAAATCACGGTGAGCAACAAATTGACAAGTTCAAACCCCAGTTCCACAGCCAGGCCGATTGTGAGTCCATACAGCGCGTTCACTTTCACCAGGGCTGTGAGATCCCAGCCGTAAGAAGGATAGACAAGGACAATCAGAACGGCAGATATCAGATATGCCAAGGCAACCATGATCCCTCCAAAGATAAAACGACTGACAGGCCGGCTGATTTTCCATCGATGCAAACCCGCCGGAACAATCCACGACAGGAGAAAGAAGATAAGGAAATAAATCAGATCCCTCATAAAAAAGGCGGTAAATGGCGGAGCCAGGAGTCCTTTGTAGACAAGAAAAACCCCCAGCACAACCCCTCCTTTCACAAAACGGTTCACGGGAATCCACATGAAACTGATCAGAAATCCGGCCAGAATGAAATGGAAATACTGTGAGGATGCATCAAAAATCCGGGTTCCTGTTACTGCCAGACCTGCCAGGCTGCTGACGATTGTTGCCACCAGGACTTTCAGGCTGTTTTCGAGTGATGTTTTCATTTTATGACAACTCCTGATTCCGGCAAATCCCCGTCAAGGGTCACCAGTCGCAGCATATCCTTGCTTCGGGCTGCCAGCAGCATGCCTTTTGACCGGATACCCCGGATCGTTGCGGGCTGGAGATTTGCCACAATCACAATGGTTTTCCCGATGAGTTCTTCCGGTTTATAATAAGGGACGATTCCCGCCACAAGCGTGCGGGTTTCCGAACCTGTTTTTATGGTAAGTTTCATCAGCTTTTCCGTCCCGCGGACAACTTCTGCTTCAAGGATCCGGGCCGTTTGGAGACGGATTTTCTGAAAATCTTCCAGGGAAATTAATCCGGTTTGATCTTCCGGTATTTTTTCATCTTTTTCAGGACGGACCGCCTTCTCTTCCCTCTTATCATCCTGTAAAAAGGCCAAATCAATCCTCGGAAAAAGCCCCTCCGTTTTCAGAACCGGTGTTCCCGGTTTCAATCCGTCCCAAGCAGGCAGTTGACCTGCCTGAACCTTTTCATTCAAAATTTCATAAAGCTGAGCCACTTTTTCAGGAAGGATGGGGTCCATGAGTCCGGCTGCCATCCGGAGCGAAGCCAGTGCGGAATACAATACCGTTCCCGTTTGCTCTAAATCGGTTTTGGCAAGTTTCCAGGGAGCTTTTTGTTCCAGGTAGCGGTTAATGGAACGTATGTAAGACAGAATTTCAAAGATCAGGCGGTTCAATTCAAAACGATCCAGCAAATAAAAAACTCTTTCCTGAAGGGCTTTCCCCTCTTTTTGCAGGGCAATTTCAGTTTCAGTCCACTTTCCGGGTGTCGGGACTTTTGCATCAAAATATTTATGGATTAATTTCAGAATCCGGTTGACCAGGTTACCGAAATCATTGGCCAGATCCGTATTGTATGTTTGATAAAACCGATCTTTGGAAAAATCCGAATCCCCGAAAAGAGGACCTTCCTTGGCCAGAAAATAGCGGAAAGCATCTGTCCCCACCCGTGCCACATGGTCACGGATTGTATTCAGGTCGATAAAATTCCCCAGACTTTTGCTCATTTTCTGTCCCTCACTCATCCACCATCCATGGGCAAAAATGGTTTCAGGCAAAGGCACTCCGGCTGCCATCAGCATGGTGGGCCAGTATACACAGTGAGTGGTCAGAATATCTTTCCCGATGATATGCACCGCCGGCCACCATTTTCGAAAAAGGGCATCATCTCTGCTGAACCCCACGGCACTGATATAATTAATCAACGCATCGAACCACACATAGGTCACGTATTCCCTGTCAAAGGGGAGTTCAATACCCCAGGAAAGACGATTTTTCGGCCGGGAAATACACAGGTCATTCAGGGGCTGTTGCAAAAATCCCAAAATTTCATTTTTCCGGTTTTCAGGCTGAATAAAACCGGGGTGGGATTCAATATGGGCAATGAGGTCTTTCTGATAGGCACTCATCCTGAAAAAATAGTTTATCTCGTGAATCTCTTTGACTTCCCGAAAATTCCCTTCTTCATACTCTTTCCGGGTAATGAACCGTTCTTCCGCTACACTGTAGAGTCCCTCATATTTATCCTTGTAAATATCCCCCTTATCGTAGAGATCCTGGAGGATTTTTTGAACAACCCGTGTATGGCGTGTTTCGGTAGTCCGGATAAAATCATTATATGTAAGTCCCAGTTCATCCCAAAAGCTGCGAAAGCGCCGGGCATACTCGTTACAGTGTTTTTCCGGCGGTATACCGGCCTTAGCCGCAGCCTGCTGGACTTTCTGGCCATGTTCATCTGTACCGGTTAAAAAATGGGTGTCTTCCCCCCGCATCCGGTGATACCGGGCCAGAATATCTGCAATAATTGTTGAGTAAGTATGGCCGATATGGGGCTGATCATTCACATAGTAAAGGGGGGTTGTTACATAGAAGCGTTTACCCATTCTTCAAATCTCCAGTTACGAGTTATCTTCAATGGCTTTGAGTTCATTTTCGTCGACAGAACCCTCTGACAAATAATCGGGATATTCACCGGACAGACCGGCTTCCAGGGCCTGTTTTACCAGACTTTCCACTTTTTCCAGAGGGATTTCTTCCCGGATGTCCTGTTCAAAGGCACAGATCACCTTGCGGGTGATAATATCCGATTTAACCACATATCCCTTTTTATTGTTCATAAAAACCGGTGTCCCGGGTTTGGGGTATTTTTTCAATTCCTCGATATAGTAAGGATGTTCATAACGAAGACAGCATTTCAGCTTTCCGCAGAGTCCCGATAGTTTCAGGGGATTCATGGGAAGGTTCTGGTCTTTGGCATTTTGCGTGCTCACCGGTTCAAAATCCTCAATAAAGGTGGCGCAACACAGGGGAAAGCCGCAGGAACCCAATCCACCCAGGCGTTTCGTTTCATCCCGTACTCCGATCTGGCGCATTTCAATACGGGTACGCAGAACAGCGGCCAGCTGACGGACCAGTTCGCGGAAATCCACCCGTTCTTCAGCCGTGTAGTAAAACGTGACTTTTTTACGGTCCAACTGGTATTCCACATCCATCAGTTTCATGGACAAATTGAGATCCTTGACTTTATCCAGGCAGAGTTTGAATGTCTTTCCCTCATTCTTCTGATTCTCCCGGTACTGTTTCCAGTCCAAATCGTCCGCTTTTCTCAGAATTTTAAATTGTGATACAGGATAACAACCGGCACAATCTTCCCGGACAGGAATCAGGGCGGTGACCCGTCCCATATCTTCCCCTTTGTCCGTTTCAACAATCAGGTAATCCCCTTTATGGATGGGATATTCCATGTCGTTTTTAATGAAAAGGCGTCTGTTTCCCTTAAATTCAATTTTTATAATCATGTATTGATGATCATGTACCGGATCTGGCATGGGCGAGTTCCTCTGTTAGAGACAGACATAAATGTCCAATCAGGGCGGGAAAATAAACATTTTTCCCGGTCAATTCAATAACCCGCTCTGTTTCACGGATCATTTTAAGATAATCTATCGCCGGAAAATACGCGACAAACCCGGTCAGTTCTTCCACGAAGCCTGTATGAATCAGGTGAACGGGTGAGCCTCCCTCCCGGATAAGCTGGGCATCTCTTAACCAGAAGAGAATCTGCCGAAGCGTTCTCCGAACGGCTTCTTTATCCATTTTAAACTGTTTGTGAGAATCTTCGACCCATTGTGTCAGTGCGGTCATATCCCTTCTCATGAGATAGTGCCAAAATTGTTTCAGCTTCTTACTTTCGGCGTCCATGTCTGCAGAGAGAAATTCTTTGACACGCCGGATATCACCATTGCTGAAATGAGCATAATAGGCAGCTGTCTCCTGGTCAACACCGTGCTTATCCATGAGCCATTGCGTAATTTCCTCCACCGACGGGGGATTGACGGGAATATTTTGGCACCGGCTCCGGATCGTGGGTAACAGGGTGTTGTATTTATCCGTCAGAATCAGAAAAACCGTTTTCCCCGGAGGTTCTTCCAAAATTTTCAGCAAAGCATTTGAGGAGGGACCGCTCAGCATGTCCCCCCGGTAAATGATTACAACCTGCCATCCTTCTTCACCGGCGCTGAGCATCAGGTCTTTCCGTAATTTCCGGATCATGCTGATCAGGATGGTTGTCGCCGACTCCACCTCGATCCCCCGGTAGGGATCTTCTGATAACCGCTCTATGGCATCCTGGACCATCCCATATTCCTTTTCAGACAGGGAAGCAAAGGGATCATCCTCTTTGGGGTTTTTTCCTGCCGGACTGGGAAAGATGAAATAGATGTTGGGGTGAGAATTCCGTTTGATTTTCCGGCAGGAATCGCAGGTATTACACGGACTGTGATCCGTACCGGGATTTTTACAATTCAGGGCAGCTGCAAAATTCAGGGCCAGACTCATCTTACCTGATCCCAGTGGACCGGAAAGAATGTATGCATTTCCGACCCGCTGATTGCTTATAAGCGTTAAAAGCTGCCTGCTGATTCTATCCTGGCCTATTTGTTCCACAACCTGCATATCAGTTCCTTCGACATAACCATTCTTCCGGATTCAATTTCTGTCGGGAATCCCATATCTCAAAATGGAGCAGGTGTCCCTGAAATGAACCGCTGTCACTCACTTCGGCAATCACCTGTCCCGATTCCACATATTCATTTTCCGACACCCGGATTCCGCCCACGTGGGAATATACAGTATAGTAATCCTCACCGTGCATGATAATAATTGTATTCCCATAGCCTCTGAGCCAGGTAACGGTGGTCACAAGTCCGTCCTGAATGGCCATGACGGGGGTTTTTTCCGGTGCTTTGATATCAATGCCGTTATTTTCCGTTTCAGTTTTCAGTACGGGATGAATTTGTCGGCCAAAGCGCCCGACAACAGTTCCCTGAACAGGCCATGGGAGATTCCCCTTGCCGCTGGAAAAGGTGGGATATTCCCGGTAGGACATGGATGCCGCCCGGAGCCGCCGCTGCCGTTCAAGTTCCCGGAGCCGGTCTTCCCGCTGAGTTCGCATGCTGGCTATGATCCGCTGGAGTTCCATCCGGGATGCTTCTTTTGCTTCCAATTCCTGCACCAGCATCTTCCGGTCCGATTTAACCTTCTCCAGCTTTTTTGCCCTGTCCGCTTTCATGTCCCTGAAAGATGCCGCCTCTTTCCGCACCTCAGCCAGCGTCTTTTGAATTTCGGTTTTCTCGGCTTCAATTTCCCGGGTTTCCTGTTCAATCTGCTCTATCAGGGTAATGATCTCTTGATATAATTCTTTGTCAGCCTTCGTGATGGCATTAAAATATTTGACACGGTAAAAAAGCTGATGCATATTATCCGAGGTAAAAATCAGACTGAGCATATCATCGGTATGGGTTGTGTAGAAACGGACAACCCGTTTTTTATATCGCTCGATGAGTTTATCCCTCAGGACTTCATTCCGGGCTTTATTTTTTTTCAGAAGAGCTACTTTTCCCCGACGCAGGCTCAGTTGCTGTTCCATAGCTGATATGCGCCGGTCTGTGAGTCCGATCTGACGATCCAGGTATTCCAGTTCGTCAGAATAGGTCAGCTCCTGGTGACTGGCGGATTTAATGCGTTTCTGAAGGGCTTCTATTTCCCGGCTGACCTGCTCAAGATTTTTGCTCTGCCGGTCAATTTTCCGGTCAAATTCCTCCAAATCCTGCGCTGCAAGAACGCAGAAGAAAAACATAAGAAAAAAGATCGAAAAAACTCTTTTATGCAAAGGACTCATCATTGAAAATTATTTCCATTTTCATCGAATCCCAAGTACTTTCCCTTGACTTAAATTCAAGTTTACAGCTATCTTTAACTACGCTTGTAAAAAGGAAGGGGAATTATGACATCTGTATTGTGGCGGAGTATCGGCCGGAAAGAAAAAACCCGGGAAGAGATCATAATGGAAGCACTGCGAAATGTGAACATTTTCCGGAATCTTTCTCATAAAGAACTCAAAGAAGTGCTGAATCTTGTCTATCAACGAATCTACAAAAAAGGGGATTACATATTCAAACAGGGACATCCGGGAAACGGGATGTACATCATTTTAAAGGGCACCATTCAAATCATCCAGGAAAAAGTTGAGGGAGATACAAAGAAGGAAGAAATTCTGGTAACCCTCAGCAGCGGGGATTTTCTGGGTGAAATATCCCTGCTGGACGAAGCTCCCCGTTCGGCATCGGCATTATGTACTGAATTAACGGAAGTCCTGGGCTTTTTCCGGGGGGATTTGATGGATCTTCTGAACCGTAAACCGGAGCTGGGCAGTAAAATTGTCCTGAATATCGCCCGTGTCCTGGGAGAACGCCTCCGGGTGACCAATCAATTACTGGCTGAACTTCAGGATAAACAAGAAAAGGAAACCGAATCATGAGCTTGACAGAAAATCAGCGTTTCATCATCCGCCTGATTCTCTTTATTGTCTTGGCTGCAGGGTTTATCCTTATCCTCCCCCGTCTTCAGACCATTATCACGGTGATTGTTATATCCATCTTAATGTTCACTCTCCTGGATCCCGTTGTAGACAAACTAGAGCGTTTCAAAATACCCCGGGCATTGTCCGCACTCCTGGTTATTCTCATTATATTACTTTTCATTGCCTTGGGGGTCAGCCTGATCGTTCCCCTGGTGGAAAACGCGGCACAGCAATTATCTCAGAGTTTCAGCGTTGAAAACACACTGAACGACCGGATTCAGTCCGGAATCGATTTTCTGAACAGTAAGCTTCCGGTCAATGCCATCACAACAGATATTCCGGAAAAGATCAATGAAGTCATGGAAAATCTGAAACAAAAACTGCCCGGACTCTTAATGGGTGTAGGAAAAGGACTTATTAACGCCCTGTCCGGTTTTTTCTTCGTCTTCTTTATCACTTTTTTCTTTCTTAAGGATGAACGCGCCATTAAAAAAGGGATCATCCGTCTTGTGCCCAATAAGCATTTTGAAATGTCCCTGAATATTATGGATAAAATTCAAAGACAACTCTCATCATATCTTCAGGGCTTGTTTCTTGCTGCCACCAGTGTGGGCATTACATCCATTATCGGCCTTTTTCTGGTAAATACCATCTTTGATGCCGGAATCAATTATATTATTCTGATCGGTATCTGGGCCGGATTTGCCAATCTGATCCCCTATGTGGGACCTACAGCCGGCGCCATTCCCGCCATTTTATCGGTCCTGATGTCCCAGCCTCCCAATACTCTCTTAATTGTCGTTCTGGTCATCGGGGTTTTTGCTTTTGTCCAGTTCCTCGATAACACCTTTATCAGTCCCTATCTGGTGGGAAAAAGCGTGGAATTGCATCCTCTCATCGTTTTCATTGTTTTGATTATCGGTGGAAATCTCATGGGACTTCTGGGAATGATGTTTGCCGTTCCGGTGGCCGGTATTATTAAAGTGACCTTTGGTGAAATTATTACAAATGCTCCCAAATACCAGACTTAACTACTCCGGTCGGGGAAAGCGTTCGATTTTCATCAGGATATGGTTGTGAAAATAGAGATAGAGATTATCTTTTTGTAGTCGATAGGTCCAAATCATGTAATCGACGGGTGTTCCCGGATTCCAGTTTCGGATACTTTGGGGATCCCCCAGTTTTTGGCGGATTTCTTCACTTGTTTCGGATATTTTAATATGGATATCTTCAACGGCCATCTCAGGTATGGCCCCGCCAAAAGTTTCCAGCCACAGCCTTTCAAATACCTTTTCTTTTTTATCCTGCATCAGCTGATTTTCCATACCGTTCAGCCTTTGCATGATCCGATCTGCATACATATCCGCCAGTTCTCCCGATCGCCTGTCAATACGGCCGGATTCCTCCATGAAGTATTTTGCAGTAACCATATCCGATTCTTTCATCGCTTTTTTCAGATCCTGAAGCATGGCTTTGGCCATTTCACCTCTCAGGCGGGTGATGCGGTCCTTGTTTGGCGGATACTCCTGCTCTGCCAGAAGCAGGTAGGATTCCGCCTGCTCATACAACCCGGATATGATAAGACGGAGTGCTTTTTGAAGATTTATTTCGGAGATTACCTCCCGGATATCCTCCCGGATCAGGGGAGAAATATGCAAAGCTTCCTGAATCAGGCCGTCTGCCTGTAAATAATCCCCCCGGCTGAGTTTTTTCAACGCTTCCCGGACATAAAGACCGGCTAACAGATACTGGCGAAAAAGGACCGCCTGGCGAAGTTCGATATTTTCCGAACGAATGGCGATATCAAAACGCTGTCTGGCATCCGGGATCTGGCCGTTATTCAGAAAATCAAGTCCTTCATGGTAATACTGGAAATATGTCATAGAGTCGGTATAAGCTTTATACCGCCGGGCCAGGGATACTTTCAGGGAACGTGGATGTGTTCTCATGTACTGGTCAAAAGAACGGGATGCGGCCACATAATCCCCTCTACGAAGCCGGGATATTCCCTCATCACCCGATGATCTTTGGGCACCCATTAAAATCCTGAAAGATAATTCGATTCCCACCCCTCCCAGATCGACTGCCCGGAGAGGTGTAAAAAGTTCAGAATCCTTCACCTCATAGTGAGCGGAATAGCGATAAAAACTGATTCCGGCACTGAAGCGGCTGCCGGTAATCCGGTCAGGGGCAAAAACCCAGTCCGCCCCGCTACTCCAGCTCTTACCTGTACCCCGAACCCGGACATCAAAGGCTTTATCTCCGGCGGCATAAAGGTCTCCTTCACCCTTTCCCCATGTAAATTCACCATGCAGAAGCAGCCAGGTAAAGGGCTGATAATACACTGTCTGGGAGATATAGATTTCACGGACGCGGGGATTGAATTTGAAAGGCTGCCCATAGGCAATCCGGTTGGGCCAGCCGGGATTCAGGTTCGCAGGGATGACAGCCCGTGTCTCGCGAATGCCGATTCCCGTGAGGATATCCAGGGAATTCTGTTTCAGGAAAAGATACGGCCAGTTATAGCGAATAATATTCACATCCAGGGCGCCCAGAGACCTTTTCCACCTGCCCGACAAATCATTAAGCCTGGATTCGGTGGAGTCAAAAGTGAGGGCCTCCGGTTCATATTCTAACTGAAATCCCCGTGAAGCGTAAAAGGAACCCCTGAACCGGACATCAAAAAGGGTCATGAACACCGGTTCTCTGAATGAAATTCCCGGGATAGGGTTCCAGCGGTGATAAAAAGGTCCCGGTCGGTATGAATCGGTTTCTCCTCCGAAAAGACCGATTCCGGATATGCACAAAACAACAAGGATGCTTACACGGTATTTCATCATACTTTCGATTTATTGCATAATATAAAAACACTTATCATATTCCGTTAGCCCTTTTACATCAGCACCCGCCTCCTTTCAGACTCCTTTCCCCAAGGCCGGAGAGTTCGTAAATTCCTACATGATTTTTCATTCTGATGTAAATAAGCGTCTGCCCAGAAATTTCTACATGCAGCCTACGGAAACAGTGGCGGAAGCATTACTGGGGTGTCTGCTGGTTCGTATATTAGCAGATGGAAATGTGCTTAGCGGCAGAATCTGTGAGACCGAAGCCTATCTGGGAGAATGGGATACGGCCTGTCACACATCATCAGGAAAAACACCCCGGAATCGTGTCATGTATGGGCAGGGTGGATTAGTTTATGTCTATTTTGTCTACGGGCTCCATCATATGCTCAATGTAGTGACGGAAAAGGAAGGAAAAGGCTGTGCCGTACTCATCCGGGGCGTGATTCCCGAACAGGGAATTGAATACATGAAAGAGAACCGGGGTGACAAAATGCCCTTAACGGACGGACCTGCCCGCCTGACTCAGGCTTTTCAGATCACCCGTGAACACAACGGTCTGGATCTGGTGACATCCCGGGAAATGGCTATCATACCGGGATACCGGGAACGGACATCATCCGTGATACGGACGACCCGTATTGGTATTGATTATGCTGCGGAAAAAGATAAACAGGCCCTCCTCAGGTTTGTGCTGAGGCCCGGGTCAGGTTGAGCATCATCGGAATCATTTTATTGATGGCTTCATCATTTTTCGTATAGATCCACCATAGCCGGGATATATGAAAAATCTCCCGGGCTCCGCCCCGATGTTGATGCAAGCGCCTGTGCATATAGAACAGAACATCACAGGGGGATCGTTTCGACAGGGGGATTCCGAATCGTTTGGAAATTTTTTCTTCCATTATAAGCATTCGGCGACAATGATGAGGGGATATCCCTGCTTGTTGAAGGAGCCACAAAACAAATGCAGCATCAGGAAGTGCCGGCTCACCGGGACTCGATATATTCACCTGAAATGTACATCCGGTTTTTTCGGACAGCTCCCTTGTGGAACCGATAAGCGTTTCCTTTAATCGAAGCCAGGTGATTCGGTTAAAACCATAATCCGGTATAAAAAAGAGCTTGTTATAAGCTTCTTCAGATGCAGACTCAATTGTTTTTCTTTTGTGTTTTTTAAAAAGATACCTGAGCCGTGGATCCCGCTTCACAAGTAAAGGAACAATAAGAGCGGGGTCATTCCTGACGGCCCGGATAAATTCACCGGGATGATCCGGCAATTCCGTTGGTTTTATGGATATCATGATCCGTTAAATAAGCGGAAAATATCATTTAACAGGACAATGGCGATGAGAGTAAAGAGAATCGCCATTCCTGCCTGTTGGATACGGATTTTTGTTTTAAGACGAAGCTCGCGCCGAAGTATGCTTTCTGTCACGGCAACCACAATATGCCCGCCATCCAGTGCCGGAATGGGCAGAATATTAATCAGAGCCAGATTGACACTGATAATGGCAATAAAGCCAAAAAGGGCACCGACGCCGGTTTTCGCCGATTCTCCTGCAAGCTGGGCAATCATAATGGGACCACCGATATTCTTCAGGCTTTCCTTGCCGGTAATCACCATGCCCAGGGATTTAACGGTAAGGTTCAGCCAATATCCTGTATTCCGAAACCCATATTTAATACTTTCAAACATACCGGCCTGTCGGATGGTATAATCGGCGCTCACACCGATCATGCCTACTGTTTTGATTTCACCATCCACAACGGATTGCTGTGGAACCGGTGTGAGAGTCAAGCGAAGAATTTCATTATTGCGGGAAAGCTCGATCAGGATTTCCTGTCCCGCAAGAACCTGAATCTGTTCGGTCATTTCCTCCCAGGTACGGACGGGTATCTTATTAATACTCAAAATCCGGTCCCCTTTTTGAAGCCCCGCCGATTCGGCAGGCATCCCGGTGTACACTTCACCGATGACAGGTTCTTCGGCGGGAACAGCGATGCCATTCTGGAATGTTAAAACGGAAAAAATAATCACCGCGAGGAAAAGATTCATAAGTACACCGGCCGATGAGACCAGGACTTTCACCCAACCCGGTTTAGCCCGGTATTCCCAGGGCTGGGGTTCAGTGGCGGCCCAGTTTTCATCGAGGCTTTCGTCAATCATTCCCGACAGTTTGACATATCCCCCCAAGGGAATCCAGGAAAGGCAATATTCCGTCTCCCCCCATTTTTTACAGACAATTTTAGGGGGAAATCCCAGAGAAAAGGTTTCCACGCGTATACCGGTGGCTTTGGCTGCCAGAAAATGGCCCAGTTCATGGACAAAAACAAGAATGCCTAAAACGATGATTGTGGCGAAAATATATATCATTGAGGAAGGACTCCTTTTTTGAATGAGAGGGATTTTACAAATTCAGTTACATTTTTTTCAAGGCATATAAGCTTTTCAGGAGTTTCTGCAGCTTCCACGGGGAAATGCTCCAGGGCCTTTTCTATAATGGGAATAATTCCCGTAAAGGGAATTTCTTCATTTAAAAAGCGATACACCGCCTGCTCATTAGCCACATTGAGGATGGCCGGGGCCGTTCCACCGGTCCTGAGGGCATCCACGGCCAGGGGGATGGCCGGGAAACGGGTATAATCCGGTTTTTGAAAGGTAAGAGACCCAATCTCTGCAAGATCCAGGGCTTTCCATTCGACGGGAAAGCGGTCCGGCCAGGAGAGAGCAAACTGAATGGGGATTTTCATATCCGGAACACCCAATTGGGCTTTTACTGAGCCATCCACAAAACGGACCAGGCTGTGAATAATGGACTGTGGATGGATCAGAACCTCGATGCGGTCCGGCGAAAGATGAAAAAGATGATATGCCTCAATAATTTCCAGGCCTTTATTCATCATGGTAGCGGAATCAATGGTAATTTTCGCCCCCATAGACCAATTGGGATGCTTCAGAGCTTCTTTTACCGTAATGGATTCAAACGTTTCAGGATTTCTTTCCCGGAACGGTCCACCGGAACCTGTCAGAATCAGGCTTTGGACATTTTTTTCTTTTTCACCCAGCAGGCACTGCCAGATAGCCGAATGTTCACTGTCCACCGGCAATATCCGGACATGATGTTTTCGGGCAAGTTCATTGATCAGATCCCCGGCCATGACCAGACTTTCCTTGTTGCTCAGGGCAAGATCTTTCCCGGACCGGACGGTCTCAATGGAGGCTTCCATCCCCTTGCTGCCCACAATGGCATTGAGAATAATATCGCATGCCGATTCACGGCACACACGGGTAATTGCTTTGCTGCCGGCAAAAATTCGGATCGGTTCGCCTTTGAGAAGGGATTGGAGTGCTTTTTCTTTGGATTCATCACCAATCACCACCATCTCCGGTTTGAAGACCCTGGCCTGGGCCGCCAGTTTTTCCACTTGTCTGTTTGCTGTCAGAAAGACAATGTTAAATTCCCCGGGATTCTTTTCAATAACTTTCAGGGCGTTGGTGCCGATACTGCCTGTTGATCCGGTGATTCCAATATTTTTCATAATTCAATACTCCGGCTGAAGGCGGTTCCGAAAGCCCGGGTGTTTCCGCGGACCGACAATTCCCATCTCTTCCATATCACAGTGAGAGAGGAGGAAAGATAAAAGTGTTCTGCTTTGAAGTTGCCCATAGTATTGCGGACTGTCCCATTTTCATAATTCAGTGAAACAGAGATTCCGGTCTGAAAGGTTGAAATCTGAAATATGCCCCCGGCCGTTAGAGCCGTAATCCTGTTTTTCCAATCCGGATGATCCCCGTGCAACACTGTGGCCTGGATAATCCATTCCCCATCCCGTTTTGACATCTCCCGGCTTATACACAAACCATATGTTGTGGCATACCAGGGATTGGCATGGTTCAATCCGGCACTTCCACCGAGAAAGAAAGAGTAATCCTTTGTCAACCGGCCCCTGAAAGCCAGGGAAGGTACCATGCCATAATCCTTGTTGACCCGGAGCATTTGGACGTAAAGGGTTGTTGCCTGATGGCCGGGGACAGGCATGATTGCCGATGTTTTCTGTAAAAAGGTGCCTGCCTTATCCTCGCTGTCCACCTGGTTGGAAGAAAGGTCTGCAAAAAGAGGGATCACCATAAATATACAAACCAAAAAACCTTTTATATAAAGCCGTCTCATGGACAATACCCGTATCAGATGAGCCCCCGGTTTGATACTTTAATAAAATCAATGGCATGTTGAGTTTCGGGGATCAGTTCAACCGATGTTTCGATATATTTCAGGGCATCGGAAATATTATAATCGGAACGGTATAAAATCTTGTAAAATTCTTTCAATTTTTTCAGCACATCCGGTGAGAACCCCCTGCGGGTGAGTCCCACATGATTTAACCCTGCATAGCGGGCAGGCATTCCGGCAGCCAGGATATAGGGAGGCACATCCTTACTGATCCGCATATACCCGCCTACAAAGGCATGGGCGCCGATTTGTACAAACTGGTGGATCCCCGTCATCCCGCCGATGATCACAAAATCCTCAACGGTTACATGTCCGGCCAATTGAGTGGCATTTGAAAAAATACAGTTGTTTCCGATTTTGCAGTCATGGGCAACATGAACATAAGCCATAATCATGCAATCGTCTCCCACCACGGTTTTCATCCGGTCCGCCGTCCCCTTATGGATGGTGGCGTATTCACGGATGATGGTCCTGTCCCCAATAATCGTTTCGGTCTTTTCGCCTTTGTACTTTAAATCCTGTGAAATTTCACTGACGATGGCTCCTGGATAAATCTGGCAGTGTTTTCCGATACGAGCACCGGGACGGATAATCGCATGTTCGGCGATATGGGTTTCATCCCCGATGATCACATCCTCATCAATAATCGCGTAAGCTCCAATGCGCACATGATTACCAAGTTCCGCTTTGGGGCTGACAATCGCTGTTTGATGAATCAAACTCATATATTTCTCTCAATTTTCAACATAAAAATTCCTTCACATATCACCTCTTTTCCCCCGGACATCATCCGTGAGGAAACTGTTAATTCATGTTTTTCCGCATGAATTATCCGACTCAGAAATGTATACTCTCTCCGGGGAATATCCTTGAAAAACTTCAAATCCCGGACGCCGGAAAATATAATACGCCGAATGGTATGGACTTTTTCATAGAGGAGGGGTGATGCCGAAGATAGTCCCAACAAACGGAAAATGAGTCCCTTATCAAGATAATCGCCTTGATATTCAACAGGTTTGAAGACCGATCGGACCTGCGTATCTTCTTTCATCATCCGCCATCCCTGTGGAACCGGAGCAAAATCGGGCATCAGGGCAGATAAGAATCCGGCCCCCGGTTCGGGAGTCCTCAGTGTATGAATCAAGGGTCCATAGACTTCAATCAATTTTTTTACAAAGGCGACATTGTTTCTGTGTCCGCTCCGGAAGGCCATGACATGTCCACGAACGGGCATTCCCAGCAGATATAAATCCCCCACAAGATCCAAAATTTTATGCCGGACAGGTTCATTGGGGAAACGGAGCGGCCGCTCATCCAGAATACCGGTATTTCCCAGGCGAATATCATGATCCACCTTGAAAAGCGTTTTCAATTCTTTCAGTTCATCCTCTGAAATTTCCCGGTCAATAAAGACAATATTATTATCGAGGGTTCCCCCTTTTCCAAATCCGCGCTGCATCACCGATTTCATTTCACTCAGCAGACTGTAGGTCCGTGCCGGAGCAATTTCTTTTTCGAAAGCCTCCATGGAATCCAGGGAATAAAAACGGGTCCCCATGGTCAGATGGTCGGCATAATCCACCAGAAAAGTCACCCGGAAGGTTTCTGCGGGAAATACTTTAATGATCACATTATCGGCAGGATCCGTGTAGGTCACAGGTGTTGTAATAATCAGTTCGGGACGGGGCACACCCTGTTCCCTGCTCCGGATACTTTTCAGAAGATCCAGATATGGTTTTGCGCTTCCGTCTCCAACCGGAGGCTCGGGGCCGTCCATTTCAATGATAGCATTGTCGATGTGACAAGCCCGGAGAGCGGCCATCACGTGCTCGATGGTGTGAACACGGACATCCCCGGATCCCAGGGTAGTTCCCCTGGAGAGATCCACAACCGAGTCCGGGTTTGCCGGAATTTCGGGAGATTCAGGAATATCGGTCCGTTTAAAAGAAATCCCGTGATTCTCGGGAGCAGGATTCACAGTCAGCCGGCAGGGTACACCGGTATGCAGACCTTTCCCCTCCAGAGTTATGCTCCGTACCGGTGTTCGCTGACACACAATCATGAATTTTTATCCAGCTTTAACACGGCTTTAATCCGGTTCAGGAGTTCACCCATTTCAGGCAGCCGACGTATCCAGGCCTGTTCCCGGCGGAAATCGTGAATCGGCCGGGCAATATATCCGCCGATGATCTCGCCGGGTTTGGTACTTTTACTGACACCGGACATGGCGGCAACCTGAGTTCCGTCTGCGACATGAATATGGCCGTTTACCGAAACCCTGCCGCCGAATACACAGTAATTTCCAATCACGGCACTTCCGGCCACACCGGACATACCGGCAAAGGCACAGTGTTTTCCAATTTTAACATTATGGGCTATGTGAACATGGTTATCCAGTTTACATCCTTCACCAATCACCGTATCTCCCAGACTTCCCCGGTCAATCGTACAATGGGCGCCGATTTCCACTTCGTCATGGAGGATCACCCGTCCACGCTGGGGGATATTTCGGAACACCCCTTTGTCCAGAGTATATCCGAAGCCGTCCGAACCCAGAACACTTCCGGCATGAATGGTACATTTTTTACCGATAATGACATGATCATAGAGGGTTACATGGGCCATGATGGTCGTCCCATCTCCAATTTCACAATGGGGGCCGATAACTGAATAAGGACCGATGTGCACATCTTTTCCAATAACGGCCGTATTATGGATTACGGCGGTTTCATGAATTCCCCGTTCTGAATCCTGGAGTCCCCGGTCACTTAAAAAAACCGGGATCAACCGTCCCATGGCTTCCTGGGGATCTTCAACACGAATCAGATTCGGAAAATCCGTCTCTAAATCTCTGGAGACAATCACAGCCGAAGCCCTGGTAGTTTTTAAATATTTTGTATAAACCGGATTGGCTACAAAAGTCAGATCACCGGGACCGGCAAGATGAATCTCCCGGATACCGGTGATTTTAAGGTCGTCCTCTCCCTGCCATTCGCCGTTCAGGAAAGAAGCAATATCTGAAAGGGTCCATTCAGACTGCATTGAATTATTTTTGTGCTTTACGCAGCTCGTATAAAACCGTGTTTGTCAGATCATGTTTATCATCGGCAAAAACCAGTGTCCCTTTGGACGCATCGATGATATAATCATATCCGCCATCTATGCCCACGCGTTGAATTGCCTGGTTAATCTTCTGCATAACGGGTCCCAGATACTCTTCCTGTTTGACATAAATTTCGCCGTCCGGACCGAAATATTTCATCTGATAATTCTGGAGTTCCTCCTGTAGTTTCTGAATTTCCTGCTGTTTTTGGGTCTTCCAGGCTTCTGTGGCCACAAAGCGTTTGCTCTCATATTCATCCAGCAGTTTCTGTCCCCGTACCTGCATGGCATTATACTCTTCTTCAAGACGCTGGCTTTCCGCCTCCAGTTTTGCCATGGCATCCACGGCTTCATCAAATTCCCGAAGCAGTTTTTCAGAATTAATATATCCGATTTTGGATTGTGCCTGCAAACCGGCTACGCCAGCCAGGATAAGGGCAATGATCATCAAAAGTGTTGAACGTTTCACCATGTAATCAATCCTTTCTTTTTCTTATGTAATCTATTTCACTTTAAAAGGGCATACCAAAGACAAAATGGGACTTCCAGCCATTGGGCTTGCCCTGTGGATCATAAGGATTATCAAAACCATATCCAACATCAAATCCCAGCATCCCGATCATGGGCATAAAGATTCGGGCACCCACACCCAGACTGCGGACCATACGGTCCATCTTCACTTCATTGAATTCATTCCAGATCTGACCGGTTTCACCAAAACCGAAGAGATACATGGTCGGGTTATCGGAAACGGGGACGCGCAATTCCAGGGAGTATTTGGCCAGGGCTCTTCCTCCGAGCATGTAACTGGATGACCGGATAGGTCCTACAGAGCGGTCTTCATAGCCACGCAGAGGTGTGGTATAACTGACCATACCGGCACCGCCCATGTAAAACCGTTCGTCATAGGGTATCACGGCATAATCTCCAAACGAATTGATATTTCCGAAATGGAGGTTCTGATAAAGAACCAGTTTCCATACAACAGGTGTCCACCATTTGATTTCCAGTTCATTTTTCACAAACTCTTCATGTCCTTTCAGCAAACCACCGGATAATTTGGTGCTGAATCGTACGGTGGAACCGGTTGTCGGGAACTCGGGCCTGTTCTTACTGTCCCGGGAAATGGTCTGAATGAAACTGTTTCCCCTTGTTTTCATCAAGCCTGTGGGATTGTGAGCCAGAAATGTAGCTTTATCATCAATGTTGGTATATTGTTTCCGGGTGACATTCAGACTCCAGCTACCATAAAAGTAGCTGTCGGGCCAGCGGAAACGGCGACCGAAACGCAAGGACGCACCAACCACGTTTATATCATAAGGGTAGGTGTAATACCGGGAAGCACCACGTTCCGAATAGTAGAAATTGACGCCGATGGAATTAGGCCGTCCCATAAGCCAGGGCTCGGAAAAACCCAAATTCAAATATTGGTATGACTGTCCCCGCTGATATTCCGTCGTCAGTTGTTGCCCCCGGCCCAACAGGTTCATGATGTCAATCCCCACACTTCCGATGAGTCCGTCCAGTTCACTGTACCCCATAGACATGTTGGCCCGATCGCTTGATTTTTCCTCGACGGTTATCTCAAGATCCACATGTTTATCATCCACCGGAACGATATCCGGCACCACATTGCTGAAATAATTCAGTCTGAAGATATCACTCTGGGAGCGAATCAGGGCCTCGCGATTGAACACGTCCCCGGGGAAAGCCCGTATTTCCCGACGGATCACAAAATCCCGAGTCCTGTCATTGCCGACAATATTCACCCGGCGAATATACACTTTTTCATTTTCCTGAATAATAATATGCACATCCAGCGTATCTTTATCCCGGGGAGTCAGTTCAGGGATAATCTGGGCATAGAGGTACCCGGTGTCCATATAGGGACTCCGGATCCGCAGATCCACACCCATCTCAAAATCGTTTTCCCGAAAGGGCTCCCCTCTTGAAATCCCGGCACTTTCCAGACTCTTTTTCAGAAAGTCCGTAGAATAGAGCTCATTCCCATCAAATGTAATCTCACCATAATAGTAGGGATTGCCCTCTTCCAGTTTGATCTCAAGGGTAATACGGGTACTGTCTTCATTCAATTTTAATTCGGTCCCCAGAATCCGGGCATCCCGGTAACCATGGTTCCTGTAGAATTCCAGGACTTTTTGCTTATCTTCCTCAAATTTTTCTTCATCAAACTTACCCGACACATAAAAGCGGTACCAGGTACGGGCTTTCGTCTCTTTCATCCGGCGTTGCAGGGTCCAGTCGCTGAATTTGTCATTCCCCACGAAATCAATGTCCCTTATCCGGACCTTTTTCCCCTCATCAATCTGAATAATTAAATCGATATTATCACCGGCAGGCCGGGTAGATACATCGATCTTTGCGTTGAAATATCCCTCATCATCATACATTTTTTTCAAATCCCGTACCGCTTTATTGATGAGATGGGGTGTAATCACCTGACCGCGGATAAAGATGATGTCTTTTTCAATATTCTTTGTCTTCAGTTTTTCATTCCCCTGATAAATGACCTCATTCAGGCGGGGATATTCCTGGACACTGACGATAAGATATACACCATCGGGCGTTTCTTTATCGACATAGATTTTGATATCACTAAAAAGCCTGAGCCGCCAGAGTTTGTTAATTCCCTCCTGAATCTGGGGACCTGTCAGAACGGCACCTTCAACAAAACCGGAATTGACCTTAATAATCGATTCAGAGGCGGTTTTATTTCCCACAACCGTCACATCCAGGATTTTAATGGATTCCTGCTGGGCAGGTGTTAATGAGGGTAAGGCAAGGATAATGAGGGCAAGAAGGGTGATTGTTCGTTTCACATGCACCTATGAGTTCAATTGTTCACTGACTTTGCCAAAGCGGCGTTCCCGGTTAAGGTAGCTGTTGATCGCTTCCAGATAATCCTTTTTCCGGAAATCGGGCCATAATTTTGGCGTCACATAGAATTCCGAATACGCAATCTGCCAGAGAAGGAAGTTGCTGATCCGCAATTCACCGCTGGTCCGGATCAGTAAGTCGGGGTCGGGTATATCAGCCGTATAGAGCCGGGATGAAATCAGGGCTTCGTTCACGTCATCCGGTGAAAGGCTGCCTTTGGCCACATCCCTGCAGATGGATTTTACTGCTTCCGTTATTTCAATCCGGCTTCCGTAGCTCAGGGCAAGTGTCAATGTTAATCCCGTATTCTCTTTTGTCTGTTCGATTCCCTGAAGCATTTTGTTCCGTGTTTCTTCAGGCAGGTCATCGATACATCCAATGACATTAAAACGAACATTGTTCCGGTCTAATTCGGATATTTCTTCATGAAATGTCTTCACAAGGAGGGACATAAGGGCAGACACTTCAGATTCCGGCCTGTTCCAGTTCTCTTTGGAAAAGGTGTAAAGGGTAAGATAAGCAATCCCCAGTTCTCCGGAGGCTTCTACCACATCTTGGACAGAGTGAATACCTTCCATATGACCGGAGATCCGGGGAAGGTTTCTCTTTTTTGCCCAGCGACCGTTTCCATCCATAATCACCGCCACATGGCATGGAAGCCGGGGGTGCTTTTTCATGGTTGTGATGTTAAAATCACTCAAGAGCCTGACCTCATATTTTTAGCAGAGGAAATTACCTCTCCGCCTGACGAAAGTCAAGCCGGAATACCTGTGCCGGTATGTCCGGTCCTATCCACTATTTTTTATTTCTGGAAGGTCTTTTGTACATCAGATAGAAAGAATCGTCATCCAGGGCAAATCCTGTGATATACCGCCAGCCTTCAAAATTGAGTTCTTCGACCTCTTCTTTCATATCGTCGATAAATACATGATCCACCCGGTCCGAATCCATGTCAATGGTCAGGGTGTCGAAATCGGGACCGTCCGAATAGACCCTGAAGATCTTATGGTCCCATTGAATGGGGGATTTCCGGTTTTTTTGATTTTTCTTTATATGATGATCTGTCATATCAATCCATTCCAAGGATCCGCCGGCCTTCCGGGGAAATCATCTCGGGTGTCCACTGGGGATCCCACACAATGTCAACATTCGCCCGGGAGACTTCCGGGAGAGCCTCCAGTTTGTTTTTTACGTCAGCTGATATTTTCCGGCTCATGGGGCATCCGCGGGCAGTCAACGTCATTACCACATTCACCACATCCCCATCAATTTCAATATTGTAAATCAATCCAAGATCCAGAATACTCACAGGTATTTCAGGATCATAGCACGTCTTCAATACGTCATGGATTTTTTCAAGTGTAAGCTGACTCATTCGGGCACCCCTCTCTTTATTTTTGTAACATTTTTATCAGGGACGTTGCAATCCCGGAAAAGTTTTTTGCCGGTTCGGAATCCGGTGCCGATTCCACAATAGGACATCCGGTATCCGAGGCGTTCATGACATCTTCGGTGAGGGGAATTCGTCCCAATAAGGGAACATTCAGCCGGCGGCTTTCCCGGTCCCCCCCGCCTTTGCTGAAGATATAACTTTCCTTACCACAATGGGGACAGACAAAATAGCTCATATTTTCCACAATCCCCAGGACAGGTGTATTAACTTTTCCAAACATATTGGCTCCCCGCTTTACATCGGCCAGGGCCAGATCCTGAGGGGTAGTGACAATCACCGCACCATCCAGTTTCAATTGCTGCACAAGGGAGAGTTGCACATCACCTGTTCCCGGCGGCAAATCCAGAATTAAAAAATCCATGGGCTTCCAAACCACATCATTCAGAAACTGGGTTACCAGCTTCATCACCAACGGTCCGCGCCAGATCACGGGGGAATCCTGTTCAATAAAAAAACCGAAGGACATGATCTGTATTCCATATTTTTCAGCCGGATAAATGGTATGTTCATCTTCAACCCGGGGAGGTTGAACCACTCCAAACAGGGTCGGAACGCTGGGACCATATACATCCAGATCCATGAGTCCCACCGATTTTCCCTGCTTTGCCATGGCCATGGCCAGATTTGCAGCAATCGTGGATTTTCCAACCCCTCCCTTGCCGCTGGCAACTGCAATGACATGATCTGCATATTCAAAACGTTTCTGATCATCAAAGGGATTTTTATCTTTAGCCTGACCAGACGGTTTCTGTCCCTTTATTTGTGCCGGCTTTGTATCAATTAATACATGTGCTGTCTTTTCACCCTTTTTTGCCAGGGATTCAATCACTTGTTTCCGCAGTGTGTCCAGCTTTTTTTCATCTTTAGACACCACATTCAGCCGGATAATCCAGCCCTCGCTGCTTTTTTCAATATCCCGGACCATACCAAAATCCACCAGATTCCTGGTAAAACCGGGATAATTCACGGTCTTTAATATATCCATTACCTGTTCTTTATTCACGTATCACTCCTTTTCTTAATTACTTTGAAATATACCCAATTCTCTGATGGAATAAAACGAAACTGATGGAAAATAAAAAAGGATGCCGGGGCATCCTTTTTAAAAAATACGTGCCGGGGGAGTTATTCGCCTTCGCTGATGGCTTCCACAGGACATGCGGAAATACAGGCCAGACAATCAATACACGTATCTTCGTCACAAACGGCTTTATTATCATCATTCAGACTCAGAGCGCCTACGGGGCAGACTTCAATACAGTCTCCGTGCCCTTCACATACATTCACATCAACAACAACAGCCATTATAACCTCCTCGTTTCATTGTGTTGTTTTTCCATGCAATAAATTCTCAATTCATACGATCAACTGCAAATCATTTCTATTTTTTTTAGGGAGAATGTGATCAAAAAGGGAAATAATCTGAGCAAATACTCATTGTGAATGATCATCTGTTTGGCTATTTTAAAAATCTATGGGTACCATCAACACAGACATCCTCCACGATATTTTAACCCGGGTGGAAAAACCGGGTCGATACGTCGGCGGTGAGCTGAATATGATCCGAAAAAATCCCCTGGAAACGAATCTGAGCCTGTGTCTGGCCTATCCCGACACCTATGAAGTGGGAATGCCATTTCAGGGATTTCAGGAGTTATACCACATCGTGAATTCCAATCCGCATTATGCGGCGGAACGGGTGTATGCGCCATGGACGGACATGGAAAAAGTGATGCGTGAAAAGGAGATCCCCCTCTTTTCACTGGAGAATCAACGTCCTCTCAAAGATTTTGATGTCCTGGGTTTCACCCTCCAATATGAAATGACATACACCAATATTTTGAATATGCTGGATCTGGCCTGCATTCCACTTTTTTCCCGTGACAGAAATGAAAAGTCCCCCCTGATTATCGCCGGCGGATCCTGTGCTTATAATCCGGAACCGCTCACATCGTTTATCGACCTCTTTGTCATCGGGGATGCGGAAGATTTGATACTCCCCTTGATGAATTTAATCCTGGAAGGAAAAAAGCAGGGTTGGAGTCGGGATATCCTTTTGGAAACCCTTGCGGGAACCAATCCGGCTTATTATGTCCCCTCTGTGTGGGATCAAAAGCCCTATCCGGTCCGGACCCATATCGTGAAAGAACTGCGGCCGGATTATTATCCTGAAAAGCCACTGATTCCCCTGATTGAGATCGCCCACGACCGGTTTGCCCTGGAAATTCAACGGGGTTGTACCGAAGGATGCCGTTTCTGTCAGGCCGGAATGATCTACCGGCCGGTGAGAGAAAGGGCTCCGGAAGATTTGTACCGGCAAACCGTGAACACACTCCGGAATACCGGCTATGAGGAAATGTCCCTCTTAAGCCTTTCCACATCGGATTATACGGGTCTTGAGCCTGCCATCCGGAAAATGTTGCCTGTTATCCGGTCCTGCCATGTTTCCGTCAGTTTTCCTTCGTTGCGGCTGGACTCAGTCAATCCCGAACTCCTGGACACAGCCCTGAGCGGTAAACGATCCGGACTGACCTTTGCACCGGAAGCGGGAACAGAACGGCTTCGACAGGTCATCAATAAAAACATCCGGGATAAGCAACTCTTTGATACATTCAGGCTGGCGCTTGAAAAAGGGTGGAAAACCGTCAAATTCTATTTTATGGTCGGTCTGCCCACGGAAACCCTGGAAGATCTGGACGGAATTGTTCGTCTGATCCGGGAATTGCATGACATGAGCCGCGCTTACGGACACATAAACATCAACGTTACCCTGTCCAGTTTTATCCCAAAACCGGCAACACCGTTTCAGTGGGAAGCCCAGATTGATCCGGCAAACCTTCAGGCCCGGATTGACCATGTGAAGCAGAAATTGAGAATACCGGGGATCAAAGTGATGACACGGGATCCGGATTATACATTGATTGAAGGCATTCTTGCCAGGGGAGACAGGCATGTGGGGGAAGCCATTTACCGATCCTGGCAAAAAGGATCCCGTTTCGATGCCTGGAACGAATATTTTGACATAAACCGGTGGATGGAGGCTTTTGATGAAAGCGACATCTTTGTGGAAACTTATCTGACGCCCTTCGATACCAGTGCCCCCCTGCCCTGGGAGCATATCAATCCCGGCGTCAGCCGATCATACCTGCTGAGGGAAAAGGAAAAGGCTTACCGTGAAGAGTATACACGGGACTGCCGGAACGGATGTACCGGATGTGATGTCTGTGACTTTACTGAAATCCGGATGCGGACTGTGGAGTCCGGAACTGTCCGGGCATTCACGGTATCTGAGGAACCCTTGTCCGTTCCACCCCTCCCGGAGCAAGGGTCCGAACGGTATATCACCCGGCTGGAATTCAGCAAAACCGGCCTGATGCGCTATTTGAGTCATCAGGATCTGTTCCGGCTGATTCACAGAACACTCAATCTTCTCAGGCTCCCGGTCCGCTTTTCCGAAGGATTCAATCCCCGTCCCCGAATATCCCTGGGATATCCAATTCCCATGGGATTTGAGGCATTTTCCGAATATGCAGATATCACCTTTAACACACCGGTAGACGGACTCAGGGAAAAGCTTAATTCCATTTTTCCGCCAGGATTGCGTATATTAAAGACACAGGATGTTTCCAAAGATACCCCTTCCGTCATGAAAGCAACTTGTTATCTTGACTATGAAGCACTTTTTTCGGAGAAAATTCCGATACAAAAGATCAATAAAACATTGGATGAGCTGGCGCGGAAGGATCAATGGCTGGTCACCCGGCATCATCCGAAAAAAGGGAATAAAACCATTGATTTAAAACCGCTGGTAGACAATTTTACAATAAACGAAACACGTCGGTCGATTTTTGTACGGTTCAGGGTAATGGAGTCCCGGACCGGACGTTTGGACGAATTTTTACACATCCTCTTTAAAGAAGATTTCCCTCCTTATGAGGGGCGCCGGTTGAAGGCCGGCCTGAGTTCAGACGAAACGGCTGACATAAAGGTGTAAACGGAGATTTTGAATGAACAAAGAGATTTATATTAACGACACAGCCACCGAAACGCGGATTGCCATTACGGAAGACGGGAATCTGGTAGAGCTGTACATTGAAACACCCGATGAAAAGAGTTGTGTGGGTAACATTTACAACGGACTGGTGGAAAACGTGATACCCGGGATGCGGGCGGCCTTTGTGGATATCGGTCAGAAAATCAATGCGTTTCTCCCCTTTTCCGAGGTAGGACATGAGGGACAACTTTCCACAATTCTGGATGCCGACGAAAAGGAGGAAGGTGAAATCCCCGCACCTGTGAAATCACCGGAAGAATTGAAGACCGGCGATCCTATTCTCGTCCAGGTCACAAAAGACTCCTGGGGAGAAAAAGGTCCGCGGGTAACAACCAACATCTCCCTTCCGGGAAGGTTCCTGGTGCTGGTTCCCTATGCCAATTACATAGGCATATCCAAGAAAATCCAGTCTTACAACCGCCGCAAGGAGCTGAAAAAAATAGCCCGTTCCATTAAGCCGGAGGGATTCGGCCTGATTGTCCGGACAGTTGCCGAGGATAAGTCGGACGAAGAGTTAAAGCGGGATATGGACTATCTGTTAAATAACTGGCAGGAATTACAGAAGAATCTGAAACGAAGCACTCCGCCGGCTCTCATTTACCGGGATATGGAGATAACTTCTTCGGTCATCCGGGATCTTTTTACCAATGAAGTCAGCCGGGTTTTGGTCGACAACAAGCAGATGTTTCGGAAAATCCAGACCTATGCCCGGCAGGTGGCGCCCAATCTTGAAGACCGGATATTTTTTCATAAAAGCGGCTCCATTTTTGAAATTCACAACATTTCCAAACAACTTGAAAGATCCTTAAGTCGACGTATCTGGATCCGGGGTGGCGGACACATTGTCATTGAACACACGGAAGCCCTGGTATCCATAGACGTGAACAGCGGAAAATTCATCGGAAAAAAGAACCAGGAAAGCAATAATCTGCGCATTAACCTGGAAGCGGCCACTGAAATTGCCCGCCAGTTACGCCTGAGGGACATCGGCGGACTGATTGTCATTGATTTTATTGATATGGAGGATCGGGGGAACCGGAAAAAACTGGTGGATTCCTTCCGCAGGGAATTACAAAAGGACCGGGCGAAAGTTTCCGTCTCGGATGTTTCCGATTTTGGTTTGGTGGAAATGACCCGCCAGCGGATCCGCACATCTCTCTTTTTCAGCACCTCGGATGAGTGTCCCATGTGTCACGGAACCGGCCGGATTCCTTCCAAAGACAGCGTCATATCCAAAATCGACAACTGGATCCGGCGCTTCAGAATTCATTCAAAAGATAAATTTATCCGCATAACCGTTCATCCCACCATCATGGCCCAGCTATCCCACGGCTCCGCGAAAAAACAATTCCGTCACCTGCAATTGAAAAACCTGCTCTGGATCGATTTTAAAGGGGATGATTCCCTGGAATTTGATCAATTCAGGGTATTTAGCCGGAGACTGAATAAAGACATAACTGATCTTTATTGAATGATGAATAAAGAATGATGAATGATGAATTGAATTTAATAATGATGATCCCTTGAAATTCCCAATCTTGATTGGGAGGCCTATTTCACGGGATAAATTGGGTTGCATGGGTCAATGAATGTTTCAAATCCTCGTTTCCCCCGGACTGAAATCCGGGGCTATTTGTATCCTCTCTCCCTCTCCCCATCATGCCCTCGTACCCTCTGCGTCTCAGCATCCTCCGCGATATATAAAAAATAATCTCCGCGTCTCCGCGCCCCCCGCGGGAGGCTCCATCATTTCATATACACAATCTTCCGGATCTGCACCTGCCGGTCAAACCGGGCTCTGACGATATAAAGACCCGTGGAGAGGTGAGAAGCGGTATAATCAAAATGGTGTTCGCCGGCGGGTTGATTGGTAAAAGTTATCCGGTCCACGATGGGAACTTCAGTTCCGATCCGCTTTCCGCTCTCAGTGTCCGGCCGGTGCTTACCGTATAATAATCCGTAAAAGTATGCGTCCCCCGGATTTCCACATCTGATCCGTCATTATAGGCTGCATCCAGGCTCGTATACAGCCCCAGAACCGTTGAACCGGACTTAAGACGGATGTCAGGGGTAAATGTTACGCCGGATTCAATGGCAAGTGACCCGGATCCTTTTTGAATGGTATGGCTGTCTAACGTAATATCCGACCCGTTTTTAAATGTCAGTGTCACTCCGGAGGGAACGGTGAGATTCGCGGCAAGTGTGTGAGACCCATAGACTTCAATACTCTGGCCGCTGGTGGCGGCTGACATGGCTGATGCGATTGTGGAATATATCCCTTTAATGGCACTTCCCGTTATAAGCCGGGTATGGGAATTGGAGGAATTGATGGTTGCGCCGGGTTCAATAGTGATCGTGCCGTCGGTAGAAATTATTGAATACCCATTCAGAGTAATATTCGTACTATTGGAAATTGTTAGAGTAATACCTGAAGGAACAAAAACATTACCTGTGAGGGAGTGCGTAACTGACCATGTTTCATCGTAACTAAGTATGCCGCTTGTTGTTGTAAAAGGTTTCGGTGTAGGATTTTCTACATAAGTTTTTTGGGGGCTATTAAAGCGATCTTCTGCCGGTATACTGTAAGATAACTCACCACCGGTTTGTGTTTTAGGACCAATTGCAGGCCACGTATATCCATCTAAAAATTCAGGTTTTGAGGAGTAATAATAGGAGACATCATCCAATCTGTAAGCTGAATAACCAGGACCATCATAAGCCACATTGTGAGTTACAGCAAATGTATAATCATTCAGAATTCCATAAGCATCAGTTGCTGGTACAGCGTTCCCAATCCAATTAGAACGTAAAGGATATAACCAATCACCCTGTTTTTCCATGTTTCCCAAGGTAGCCCATTCATGCATTGT
>JAGGVO010000022.1 GCA_021157965.1 Candidatus Neomarinimicrobiota bacterium | reverse complement strand
GGAACGCCTGAATCAGGAGATTAAAAGGCGAACACGTGTCGCACGTCTTTTTCCCAATCAGGAATCGTGTCTGAGACTCATTACCGCCATACTTGTCGAACAACACGAAACGTGGATCTCGGGACGATTATACTTAAACTTTGATATTGATGAATGCGAGGTGAAAAACAATGCTATGCCTTTTTACAGAAAAAACGTTGCTTAATCTAAAAAAAGTTTCACGTTTCTTCAATTTTTCATGCCGGATCGTTAATGGAATCGAGTATTGCTAACATCTTTTCAAGATCCTTATGGAAAACCCAAAGTTCAATTTCAGAAAATGTACTTGAAGGGACTCTGAAATTTGTCGGACCAGATTTATCCACTATTTTAAAATCAATATCATTCTGTTTAAGCAATACAATTAATTTCCTGAAAAATGCAAAATCATAAAATGTGTTTATATAAATATAATCATCTTCCTTCATTTTTGTTTGGTTTTCCAAGCTATGATTGAAACGGGTATGAGATGTGCCAAAAGAATCAAAGCTACGGCAAGTACGATGCTCACTGGTTTATGAACTATAGCGAAGATAAGCAATAGAATTAATACAGATATACTAAAAATAGAATATCCTAATCTTAGTGCACTATTGGCGATTACTGCTTCTTGCTCCGTCAGATTTTTTGTGGTTTTATGTGTAAATTTCCATGATCCGGTTTTAACGGCACCGATGATAAATCCGACAATAAAAATTATGGCAAGGATAAATTCGGCAATGATTATAAAAGGAGTCCATAAATGTGCAGAAGACCATTCAAAAATCCATACCATGCCAATCAGGCTCAGGAATGTGAGAATTACACCCAATTTAGCATGTCCCGCAGGTGCCTTTGTTTCCATGAAAATTCTCCTTTGTAATTTGTTAATGAAAATTGTTGATGCAAATATTCATGTTTAATTTCATAGATCAATATAAAGTAATAAATTTTCAGATTCCAATATATCCCGAAAAAAAATAAAAAATTCTATTTAAACATAAATAATATGTGTTTTATCAGAATTCATACAATCAAGCAAGTCATTGATCCTGTTTTTCCGGATGCTGATATACAGATGCGTATTTTGTAATAATACTTTTTTAAAAATTGAATAAAAGCCCTTATGCAAATCCATTTCGATGGGACCGATTTCATCCAGGAAAAAAGGGGAAACATGATTTTTTAAGCACATGTGGGTAATAGCTTCCGCAAAGAAAAATGCCTGAACGGAAAATGTGTATTTCCCGTAGCGGATTTGTTCATCCCAGTTACTAGGGAGATTTTCAACCGGATAAGCGAAAGGTCGTTTTTTCCCGCTTTTCAAATGCAGGATATCATAGCGGACAAACCGGTCATTTTCAAAAACCTTTGGACACACAAAGCCGTCTCCCCGGGGATGCCGTTTAAACAATTCCAGCATTTTTGTTGTTTTGCCGGTATTGATATCACCGGTTATAATATGAATCATCCCTGATCCCGTAGATGTCCACCTTTAGATTGATAGCGGATTTTTTGAATTTCCGCGACGATTGAAATGGCGATGTCGTGTGGTAAGCCCCCGCCCGTATCCAGCCCCACGGGAATATAACAGACATCCGTATCTACCTCCGGTACAGCTTTTTTCAGTTCCTTCAGCATTATTTTCTGTTTCCGCCGTGAAGCCACCATGCCCACATAATGGGGTTTCCATCCTTCTTTAAATATCCGGTTTAATATAAGACTGTCCACCCGGTGTTCATAGGTTGCGATAATAAAATAACCGTCCGGTTCTACAGCCTTGTCGGATAATACCGTTTCAAAAGAACCATGGATCTTTTCATCTGCTCCCTGAAGAGTGTTTAAAACATCCTCCCGGTCGTCCACCACCGTAATAAAATAATCCAGAGCTTTCAAATGATAGACTATCGCCGAACCCACATGTCCCGCACCAAAGATATACACATGGTGTTTGGGAGCATAGTACTCAAAAAACAGAGTTGCCGTACCACCGCACATCATTCCGGTCTGAGTTCCTTCCCCTGAATCCTGCATGACAAATTCTTCCAGGTGATTTTTCTTTTCACTGAAAAGAGTCATGGCTTGTTCGACAGCCATTTTTTCCATGGCTCCACCGCCTACGGTCCCCAGAGTTGAACCGTCCGGATACACCAGCATCTTCGTTCCTGTCTCTGCCGGACCCGATCCGCTTTTTCTTACAACTGTTACCACAATTCCGCACCCCTTGCCTGAACTCAAACGGTGTATTTCATCGTGAATCAATTTTTCTTTTTTCATGGATTTATCTTGCCTTATTTAACATGGGTATTCAGAATATTCAGGATAAAACATTTGTTACCCGCCACCCCAAATTCATAATTAACCAATTCAATTCAGCATTCAGCATTCAGAATTCCCACATACTCAACTCCCTCCAAATACCGTGTCGGTGTAGCCATCAGCACCTGCTTTTTCACCAGGTCATAATCCCGGATAAGTGTGCCGCAGACGGCATGAAATCCATAATCAAAAAGGACCGGTGAAAGGGGTGTTGTGGGTCCCAGGATGATTTTATAACTCTCCGGGGACATGTGACGGATGACCTCGTGAAAGGTATGGTTGGTTAAGGTGGTTGCCGTCAGGGCGACTACCTCCGCCCGGGGAAGTTGCTCAGAGATATCCCTTTCTCTCCAATCTCCTTCCCGTGGGAATTTTTCAAAGATCATGAGTTCTTTGTATTGTTCCCGGTTTTCATTGAGAAAGGGAAAGTGCCCGATCACACCGACGGTTTTTCCCCGGCCTTTATCCAGTACGATATCTTTTGCATTGACGGTTACATAATCGGAGTCTCTCCCTGCCCAGTAACAGTTAATGGCTGCCATCCCCAGAGAAGCGGCAAGCATATTATCTGAACAGACGAGCTCTGCCAGTTCCCTGAGATTCTTTCGCTCCAGGACCTTTACTTCATCAATCCGGTCATGAACGTTTCCATATTTGATGGTAGAGGCGATTCCAATGTTTTTACCCGTTTTTACAAGAACCGAGAAGACCCCGACAATGATTTCATCGACATCCAGTGAGGGGATGTCCTTCAGGAGTTTATCATAGATGGTCATGTCAGATCAGGCGGGTTCCGGCTTCCAACAGAATTGCAACCAGAATCAGCAATCCGGGTTGAAGGTAGCTCAATCGGAGTGAATCAAGAGAAAGGACCCCCACGGGATGACGCAACCAGGTTCCCATCATCAAAGAGCCAACGATTCCGCTCAGCAGTATATATCCTCCCAAAGGCAATACGGGAAGGAGATAGAGTCCCTCGGCGGGGCGGAAAATCAACGTTTGGACAAGGACAAGGAGCCCTATGTGAATTATTGTCATAGCAAAAGTTTTGACATAAACCCTCTCCCGGTTTGCCGTACTTGTCACGAAGGCAAAAATCACCAGAGATTCCAGAAGGATAGAAACTGCCGGATTGATTACGCTTATGGGTGATTGAAGAGGAATAGCCAGTCCCGTGAGTTTAATACCTGCAGCGATACATCCCGCCATGAGAACACCGGATTGCATACCGGATGACTTATACAGGTTGAACATAAGATAGAAGGCGACGGGAAACATGATGATGCCCGCGACACCGGTTGGAAATAAGTGAAGCAGATATCCCAGGGTGGCTTCTGCAAGTCCCCACAATCCGCCGTAAAAGAGGACGGGTTTAAGATATTTTTTGTTCTCACTCATAGTGTATCTCCTTGATTTTTTTCCAGGTGGTTCAGAAAATCTTTCAGAATATTAAAACAGACATTTTTCCGGTATTCGGCACTGGACCGGGCGTCGTCAATGGGTTGAATCAGCGGATCGTATAATTCCCGAATCTCGTCAAAGCGGAATTTCAGGTCTGTTACTGTTTCTCCGATAAGGGAGTTTTCAATATCCCGGGAACGGACAACCGTCGGGGCGACGGCCCCGAAAGCCATGCGCAGATCTTCCACATACCCGTCCAGCACTTCCGCCAGTCCGTGAAAGGATGCCTTGGTCAGGCTCATTCCCCGGCGTTGCCCCACTTTCCTGTAGTAGGTGACGGGGAAATCCGTATCCGGGATGATAATATCCGTCAGCAATTCATCTGGGTTCAGATTGGTCCTTTTGGGTCCGGTAATAAAATCTTCAATGGCGATCCTTCTTTCAAAGGCATAGTTTTCCAGGAGGATTTCTGCATCGGCGGCATACAGAAAGGGGAGGGTATCGCCGGCCGGAGAGGCATTGCAGAGATTGCCTCCCAGGGTTGCCAGATTTCTGGAGGGTGGTGATGCCATCAGGGATACGGCTTTTTTAAAAGTTTCGGGAATGAGGGGACTGTGGAGCAGTTCGGAAAGTAATACAGCCGGACCGATATGGATAAAGCCTTCTTTTTTCTCTATCCGGCGGAGTTCAGGCAGGTGGCCGATAAAGAGCAACGGTTTTTCAAAACCGGGTCTCAGGCCTGTCCCCCGGGCTTTTTGCACCATGAGATCCGTTCCGCCGGCAATGGGAAAGCAATTCATCTCGCTCCGTATTTTTAAAGCTTCAATCAGATTCCGGGGGCGGTAACCGTCTACCATAATCCCTCTCCTTTCTCCGCAGCCAGGCGGACCGCTTTAAAAATCATCTGATAGCCCGTACACCGGCACAAATTACCAGAAAGGCCTTCCCGTATTTGTTCCTCCGTAGGATGGGGGTGTTCATTCAACAGAGATTCCACCGACATCACGAATCCGGGCGTACAAAATCCGCACTGGACTGCACCCGCTTCTATAAAGGCTTCCTCAATCACTTTTCCCCGGGGCGTTTTTTTAAACCCTTCCGGTGTGAGGATGGATTTTCCTTCCAGGTATCCGGCAGGAATCAGGCAGGAATTCACCGTTTTCCCGTCCATAAGTACCACACAGGCGCCGCACTCTCCCTCACCACAGCCCTCTTTCACCGCAGTAAGGTGAAAATCCTCCCGGAGGATATCCAGTAGTCGCCGGGCAGGGTGGACGTCTATCTTTTTTGTTTCGCCGTTTAATGTGAATTCAATCTTCATGTTTATCTAACTCCATGAGCTTTTCGGGGGTCATGGGGATTTCTTTTATGGGAATTCCCAGAGCATTGGATACGGCAGCCGCTACAGCCGGCGGAGCACCGGTCATGGGGAGTTCTCCTGCACACTTGGCGCCGAAAGGACCGAATTCGTAGGGATTGTTGATAAAATCACAGACGATTTCAGGTATATCCATGGAAGTTGGTACCTTATAATCCGTCAGGTTGTGTTGTATCAGTCTGCCTTCTTTGGTTTTCATGACCTCAATGGCGGCCCACCCGGCTCCCTGGACAATACCTCCCTCCATCTGTCCCCGCAATGCCCGCTCGTCAATTGCCCGGCCCACATCGTAAACCGCTGTGATCTTCCGGATATGAATATTATATGTTACCGGATCAATCATGACATCAGCCACATTCACTCCCCAGGAATAGGTGGGATAGGCATTTCCGTGAAAGGTGTCGTTATCCCATTCCAGAAAATCGGGATGATGGTATACTTTGCTGATTTCAAATTCCTCTCCTTCATTCCACCGGGATTTCATCTCTTTTGCTGCCGTTCGCAGGAGTCCGCCTACAATCATAATTGTTCGGGAAGCGACGGTCGGACCCGAATCGGGGACAAGTCCCGTATCCCGTATTTCGCACACCACCTTTTCAATGGGTAAATCCAGTGTGTAGGCTACTATTTTCCGAAGGGTTGTGTCTGCACCCTGCCCCATTTCCACACTTGAGACTTTTAATATGACCCGGTCTTTGGTTTTCCGGAGGATGATTTTCCCTTTGATGGTTTGCTCACCGTTTCCTGTAAATCCACACCCATGAAGAAAAAGGGAGATGCCCGTCCCGGTGAATTTCTTTTTCCTCCGGATTTTTTGACGGTAATTCGATAAATCCAGAGCCCTTTCTACCAGTTCCGGGAGGATGACCTTATCGTGGATTTTTCCGCCGGTGCAGGAAGGATCCCCCTGCTTCAGGATATGCTTCATTTTAAACTCAAGCGGATCGAGTCCCAGTGAAACGGCGATGTTGTGCATCAGCATTTCTGTGCCGAAAATGGACTGGGGTGCGCCGAATCCCCGGAATGCTCCGGATGGGACGGTATGGGTCCGGAAATTCCGCCCCCGTACTTTCAGATGATGAAAATTGTAAACATTGGTGGCCGAGAATATGCCCCGCTGCAGCACCACGGGGGAAAGCCCCGTATAAGCTCCGGCATCATATAATATGTCAATATCCAGAACGGTTACCCGGTTGTTATCATCGAGTCCCGCTTTGTACCGGATAAGGGCCGGATGACGCTTGGTGGAGCATATAATATCTTCATCCCGGTCGTAGATGAGGATGACGGGACGTTGAGTGACCTGTGCTGCTATGGCGGTATGGCAGGCTGTAAGGGAGGGGAACTCTTCCTTGCCGCCGAATGCCCCGCCGGTTGTTGTCTGGATGACCCGGATTTTGTCTGCCGGCATGTTCAGGGCTTCAGTAAGGGCGCCTTCGGCGTAAAAGGGGCATTGCATGGAGCCATAGACAAAAACGGTATCGCCTTTCACTTCCGCCGCCATGCCCTGTGGTTCCAGGTACACATGTTCCTGAAGTCCCGTTCGGTATTCATCTTCAATAATTTTCGAAGCCTGTTCAAACGCCTTGTCCGGTTCCCCTTTGGAAAAAGAGTATTCCGTGAAAATTTGGTTTTTATTCTCTGATTCCTCCAGGGTAAAGACCGCCGGGAGATCTTCGTAGTCAATTCGGATTTTTTGTGAGATTTGGTAGACTGTTTCCCGGCCGGGACCTGCGACCAGGAGGATGGGTTGACCAATATACAGCACTTCATCCTCTGCAAAGATGGGATGATCCGATACCACGGTCCGCATGCGGTTTTTTCCGGGGATGTGGGATTTATCAATGATAAAACAATCCTCCGGAAGATCAGGCAGATGAATATCCAATATTTTGGCGTGTGGACGCGTACTGCGGACGGTTTTCAGGTAGAGGGGATTTTCAAAGGCCATATCGCCGATATACCGGGCTTCACCACGGATTTTTTCTTTGGCATCGGTCCTCTTAACGGATTTACTGATGGACATTTTCACGGTGTCATCTCACGAATATAGGTTTGAATTTTTTTTAAATCGTCGGGATTATCCACATCCATTCCGATCCCGGGATCATCCACGTCGAGGAGTGTTACATCCCGGCTGTGTATATAATCCCTGAGAATACTATTTTCAGGCAGGGATAATATCCCCGGAATATGGGAAGATGTAAAAAGCACGGGGTGTCCTTTTTTTCCCTTATATCGCGGAACAATAAGTGTCCCTTCCGCTTTAAGCATCTGCCGGAAAGTGTCCGGTTTAACTACAGGCTGATCGCCGGGCACCAGGAAGAATTTTTCCCCTTTCACCGCCCGAAGGCCACACTGCACAGAGGAAAACATCCCCAATTCATATTTTTCATTGAAAACAAGAAGCAGATCCGAGTCACCGACACATAAATCCCGAAGGGTTTCAAAAGCGTGTCCTCCAACGATGATAATCCGGTCACAGACGGAACGCATACTGTCGATACAATGCCTGATCAGGGGTTTACCGTTCAAAAGAAGGGCCGGTTTGAATGCCTCCGCCCGCTGTGAAAATCCCGCTGCAAGAATCACACCCTCAATCATGATCCAGTTCCTTCAGGGATGTAATGGCCTGATTCGGAAAAACAATCCCTTTTTGTGCGGTCCCGGTATCTTTCAGTCCGTTTCCGGTGATCAGCAGCACTACTTTTTTATCCTTCGAAATGGAATTCTTTATTTTGAGGAATCCTGCATAGGATGCGGCGGCAGCCGGTTCGGCAAAGAGTCCGGACTCGGAAGAGAGATCTTTTTGAGCCTGAAGGATTTCCTCATCGGTCACCGTCACACAGGATCCGTTGTTTTCTTTCAGTTGTTTCAGGGCGTAGTAGCCGTTTCGGGGAATATCCACAGAGATGGAATCGGCCAGAGTACAGGCTGTGACAGGTGTGAAACTTCCCCTTTTCAGGGCTTGTGCAATGGCATCACTGCCCTTCGCCTGGACTGCCACAACATGGGGAATCCGGTCGGTAAATCCCTGTTCTTTCAAATCCCGGAACCCTTTATACACCCCGCTTAAAATCACACCGTCACCCACGGGAACAAATATCACGTCGGGGATATCTTCCAACTGGTGAAAAATTTCCAGGGCAACGGTCTTTTTGCCTTCGATGGTAAGGGGATTATATGCGGTGTTCCGGCTTAAGGTCCCGCCTTTTTGGCTGTATGCCAGGGAAAGGTTAAATGCCTGGTCGTAATTGCCGTCCACAGGAATCACCCGGGCACCGTATTGGAGGGCCTGGATTATTTTGGCTTTCGGTGCGGATTTGGGCAGAAAAAGGGTGATTTGGAGTCCGGCTGCGGCGCCGATTCCTGCCATGGATGAACCGGCATTGCCGGTGGATGCGACGGTGATTTCACGAATGCCTTCCCGGCGGGCAAAAGCTGCCACCAACAGGGAGGCTCTGTCTTTCAAGGAACCGGTTAACTGCCGGGTATCGTCTTTCAGGTAAAGACGGGGAAAGCCGGTTTTATCCAGAAGCCGCTCAGGCTGCCACAGAGGTGTGGCTTCAAGGGGCACTGGTGGAAAATATTTCTTTTCCACCGGCAGAAAAACGAATGGATCGTCCGGGTTGGCAATTCGACCATCCAACACAACTTCGAGAATTCCCCGAAGCGGTTCATCCGGAGACTGACTCCCGGCACAGTCCGGGCAGACCATCCGGTCCGGACGGATCTCATATTCCCTGCCACATTCTGAGCATTTATAGAAAAAGTGTATCATAGGTTCATACTTTTTTAAATCAGAATCTAAGGCCTTCCGCCCATGGTGAGTGACATGACGGCCTTAGCCGTATGGAGACGGTTTTCCGCTTCGTCGTAGATAATGGAAGCCGGTCCGTCAATCACGGCATCGGTAACTTCCTTACTACGGTCTGCCGGTAGGGCGTGCATGTATTTTACTTCCGGTGACGCCAGCTTCATCCGGCGCTCGTCGCAAATCCAGTCCCTGTGTTTTTCCAGATTGGCCTTCATCTCTTTTTTGCAGGCCTCTTCGTTGGCATTGTATTCATCAAAATTCCAGTTTCCGAATCCGCCCCAATTCTTGGGGATGACAATGTGAGCCCCTTCAAAACCTTCGTCCATGTCTTCCGTGTACCGGAGTGAACCTCCGTATTTTTTGGCGTTTTCACCGGCCTGTTTCACCAGAAAATCGGGGAAGGGGAATTCTTTGGGCGCTGCAATGGTTACATCCATGCCGAAACGGGGAAACATGAGGAATTGTGAAATAGGCACGGAGAGAGGTTTGGCATGGGATGTGGCATAGGCCCAGGAGATGGTTACCTTTAAACCTTTTGTGTTGGTCCCGAAATATTCACGGATGGTCATCAGGTCGGCAATCACCTGCATGGGGTGGTACAGGTCGTCCTGAAGGGACATGACCGGGATGGCGGCATGATTTGCAAGTTCGTTCAGGTAGGGATTTCCGATACCGTAAAAGCAGTTCCGGCAGGCAATGCCGTGTCCCATTCGTGAGAGGACCATGGCTGTGTCTTTGGCTGATTCCCCGTGGGATAACTGCATTTTGTCCGGTGTCAGATCGTGAGCGTGCCCACCCAACTGGGTCATTCCCGCTTCCATGGAATTCCGCGTCCGGGTGGATTGTTCAAAAAACATCATAAACAGGGTCTTATCCTGTAAAAGACGGTGTGCTTCACCCATGGCGAAGCGACGCTTTAAATCGGATGCCACATTCAGGACCATCTCAATTTCCTGATTGGTCCAGTCCTGAAATGTAATCAGGTGTTTTCCGTGTAAGAGTGTTTGAGGCATTGTTACTCCTTCTAAGTTAACCGCTGAGTTCGCAGAGAACGCGGAGATTTACTTTTTAAGTTTACCGCGGAGTTCGCAGAGAACGCGGAGTTTTACTTTTTTGGTTTACCGCGGAGTTCGCTGAGAACGCGGAGATTTACTTTTTAAGTTAACCGCGGAGTTCGCAGAGAACGCGGAGTTTTTCCTTTTTTGGTTTACCGCTGAGTTCGCAGAGAACGCGGAGTTTTTCCTTTTTTGGTTTACCGCTGAGTTCGCAGAGAACGCGGAGATTTACTTTTTAAGTTTACCGCTGAGTTCGCAGAGAACGCGGAGATTTACTTTTTAAGTTAACCGCGGAGTTCGCAGAGAATGCGGAGATTTCCTTTTTTGGTTTACCGCTGAGTTCGCAGAGAACGCGGAGTTTTTCCTTTTTTGGTTTACCGCGGAGTTCGCTGAGAACGCGGAGTTTTTCCTTTATAATTATTCACGACTCGCTTGAGTCCATCTTTCAGAATAGGTACATTAAAATTTATCAGTAGTCCCACCTGTAATTTTGTTATTTTCAGATAATTCAGAAGTTGTGCCTGATCAAGATTTGTCATTTTGTTGACGGCTTTACATTCGACAACCAGTTGGTTATCGATAAGAAAATCACAACGAAAGCCTTTTTCGATAACAATATCTGCATAATGAACCGGTAACGTTTTTTCTCTTTCAAAAGTGATTCCGGCTTTTTGAAGTTCATATGCCAGTGCTGCCTGATAGACTGATTCCAGAAAACCAGGGCCAAGATTCTTATGAACGTTGATTGCCATTCCTATTATTTTTTCAGTCAACTTATTAATATCATCATCCATAAATCATCTCATTTTCCTCTGCGTTCTCCGTGTTCTCTGCGGTTTATAGTAGGTATGGTATCAGGGTGTAAAATGCCGTGGCTTTTTCCAAATGATCAATCGGTGTTTTTTCATTGGGAGCATGGGCAAAAATTTCATTTCCCGGGCCGAAGCCGATACAGGGGATACCGTGGCGGCCACAAAGAGAAACACCATTGGTGGAAAAGGTCCATTTGTCGACACGCGGTTTTTCATTGAAAAGCGTTTCATAGGTTTTTGTTCCGCTTTGTACCAGGGGATGATCTTCCGGAATTTTCCAGGTGGGGAAATATTTTTCAATTTTATAAACAGTACCCTGATAGCCGGGTCGGTCATATTCAGGGACTTCAATATTGACATCATTGCCGCAAATGGCTTTCAGTTCCGACAGGGCACTTTCCTTATCTTCTCTCCAGGTCAGGCGCCGGTCGATATGCATGCGGGCAACATCAGGGATGGCGCACAGAGAGGGTGACTGGGTCTGCAAGAGGGTGGCTGCAATGGTCCCTTTGCCCAGGAATGGGTCTGAGCGGAGGTTTTCATTCAGTTTTTCGATTTCCAGGGCAACTTTTGAAGCGGAATAGATGACATTTTTCCCCCGTTCCGGCGCGGATCCGTGGGCGGAAAGCCCTTTGAAATAAATCTCCACTTCCATCCGTCCCCGGTGTCCCCGGTAAATTCCCAGATTGGTGGGTTCGGTGATTACGGCCACGTGAGGGACCAGTTTTTCCTCGTTGATCAGGTATTCCCAGCACATGCCGTCGCAGTCTTCCTCCATAACGGTAAATGTGAAATACACGGAATATTCCCCGTCGTACTTCATCCCGGTCAGAATGCGGGCGGCGGTGATCATGGACGCTGCGCCCCCTTCCTGATCCACCGTTCCCCGGCCATGGACAAAGCCGTCTTTGATAATTCCGGAAAAAGGCGGCAATTCCCACTGGGATTCGTCTCCCGTATCCACCGTGTCGATATGGGCGTCGATGGCCAGGACTTTCGGTCCGTTTCCCACCCGGGCGATACAATTCCCCAGAGCATCGATCCTCACATTTTGGACTCCTGCCGATTGAAGGAGCTCTTTAATTTTAAGAACCACTTCTTTTTCCTCACAGCTAACTGAGGGGATTTTCACCATTTCAGAGAGGTAACGGGCTGTGTCATCCCGGTAATCACGGGCTTTTTGTCGTATGTATTCAGCTGTTTTCATAACCAATCCTTTCATGTATCAGTGTCTTTCTTATCAAACTCATGGTTACAGCATCGTGCAGGCGGATTTCTTTCCGTACAGGGGCAGAGATATCTATGCTGCGGATTTCAAAGGACTTTTGATCCAGTATTAGGGAAAAATTCTTCCCTTCGTACAGCCAGGCATTTTTTGTTTCACTCAGAGAAAAAATTTCCCCTTCTTTTTTATACCGGAGGGTTTGATCTTTCAAAAAAAATCCTTCCTTCAGTGCCCGGAAACTCTCTTCCGTCAGGGCCACTTTGGGTTTGTCTTTGTAGGGAGCCCCGGCTGTGGGACAAAAAGTCGTGCAGTTTCCGCATTCATTGCAAAAATCTTCAATATTCAAAACCTGGTACGCTTGGCGGATCCGGTACAGGCTGTCGTCCTGTATTTGTATCTGTTTATGATCCCAAATGATTTTTTTCAGGGGGAGCTCAAAGGGTTCCACGGTATAGGAGATGTTTGCCCGGTTGGGACACACGGTCACGCAGATATCGCAGACCTCGTCACACAGCAGGCAGCGGGACGCCTCGGTAACGGCTTTGTCGTGTGTTAATGTCAGTTCTACAAGGCTTTGGCTGTCCCGCTTTTCCAGGGGGATTTCTTCGGGGTGCACGCCGGGAACAATCCTTGCCCGGGCTTGATGGTGTTCACGATGTGAACGGCTTTCCCGGGGGATGGTAAGCCGGGCTGTTTCAAGTGCCTGTCCGCAACGGTCCAGAATGACCCGGGCCGTCCGCCGCCCGTCCCCGATGGCTTTAATAATGGTGGATGCACCCCGCCAGGCATCGCCGCCGATAAATACATTGGGAATACCGATTTCCCGGGTTTTATCATCCTGAAGTTCCAGGACTTCTTCCGGGATAAAATCAATAACCCGTTCCTGGCCAAAGGCGGGAATAATGGTATCCACCGTTAAGGTAAATGTACTGCCGGGAATTTTAACAGGCCGGCGTCTGCCGGAGGCATCCTTTTCCCCCGGTTTCATGCGGTTGCAAACCAACCCGGTGACATGTCCCTTATCAGACAGGATTTTTTCCGGTGCCGCCAGTTCAATCAGTTCAATGCCCTCTTTCAAGGCAGCCGTGATTTCATCCTGATCGGCAGGCATTTCACGCCGGGTCCGGCGGTAGATGATGGTCACTTCCCCGTTGTTGCCTGACAGTCGTCTGGCCGTCCGTGCTGCATCCATGGCCGTATTTCCGCCGCCCAATATGATGATCTTTTTTCCTTTGAGGGATTTTATCCCTTTACGCGCACCGGATAAAAAAACCAGGGGATCCAGGAGTCCGTCGTTGACATCATCCCCCGGAATAGGAACCTTCAGGGATTTCTGTGCTCCCACTGCAATGTATACAAAATCACTCTTTTTCCGGATGGATTTAAAACGGTTCCGGTCAATGGTTTGGGATGTATGGATTCTCACACCCAGTTTTTCGATGCGGCGGATATCCTCCTGCAGGGCTTTTTCCGAAAGACGGAATTTTGGGATGGCATCGGCTGCCATGCCACCGGGAAATGCTTTGGTTTCATACACATCCACATCGAATCCGGAAAGAATGAGAAAATAGGCGCAGGCCAGTCCGGATGGTCCGGCCCCGATGATTGAAACCCGTTTGCCGTTTTTGTGTGACGGAGGAATGAGTTCTTCCGCCGGGGCGTTTTCTGCTACATAGCGTTTGATATCCCGGATGAGCAGGGCGTTTTCGTAGTTGATCCGGGTGCATTTGGTCTGGCACAGGTGATCACAAACCATCCCCGTGACAGAGGGAAAGGGATTGGTTCCGAGTATGACCCGGAAGGCGTTGGGAAGGTCGTCCCGGACTGTGCGGTACATATATTCGGGGATATTCTGGTTGGCGGGACAGGTTCCCACACAGGGAGCGGCAATACAATCGAATGGTTTTAGTTCCCGTTCTGTTTTGATGTTGGGATATGTGGCATGGTAAAGAGGATTCTGTACGACGTTTTGTGCGTATTGTTCGAGAAAACGCCGGGTTTCCGCTGAATATGGATCCGGCAGAGACCTGATTTTTTCAAAATACTGTGAAAGACGGCCGTATCCTCCCGGTTTTAAAAGATCCGAACAGACGGTGACCGGAGAAAAACCGCAGGACAGCACATCCTGAATATTGTGGACGGTCACGCCGGCACAAAAAGAGACAGGCAGACGGGGGAATTCCTGACGAACCATGCCGGCTACATTTATACTGACGGGGTGGAGGGTCTTTCCGCTCATGTACATGGCATCTTCACTGAATACATCCTTGTGATTCAAAACTTCCAGTGTGTTTGTCAGTTTGACACCGAAATGAAGCCCCCCTTTTTTCGCTTTGTCCTGGAGGGACCGGATGACTTTTTTCGCCGCATCCCAGGTGATATCATGTTCAAAGGCCACATCGGGGATCTTTGTTTCGTAATTAAGTTTTCTCAGGATATCCCGGATTTTATCGGCGCCCAAAAGAGTGGGATTGAGTTTGATATAGGTGTGGAGTTTTTTCTCCTCCAGCAGATATGTCCCGATTTTTTCGATTTCATCAGGTGGACATCCGTGCATGGTGGACAAGGTAATGTTGTTTGACATGCAGTCCGGAATATTCAGTTCATCCACTGCCGGGTACAGATTCCGGATTTCATCCAACAGGGCTTCTTTCTCCGCCCGACAGTCCGCCATTTTATGAAAAAACCACTGGATATTCTCTTTGAGAATGCCGGCCATGTCGTAGCCTACGCTCATATTGAAGACTGTTCCAACAGGACCTTTCCACCGGAATTTGTGGTGGAGCAGATGAATCAATATCCAGGCTTTCAGATATTCGGTAAAAGATTCCTCGATTTTCAATTCCTGGGACCACTCGCAGTTGTAGCCTTCATCCTGAAGATCAATACAGGGTTTTGAGACGGTGATTTCATCCAGCGTCTGGACCGTTTTCAACTCGATGTACCGGGCACCGCAGAGCCAGGCGGATACAATATTCTGGGCCATCTGGGTATGGGGGCCTGCCGCCGGGCCCAGGGGTGTATCCAGGGGTTGACCAAAGATTTCCGTTTTAAAAGGATCGCTGTCCGCCGGTGTAAAGAAGAGGGAATCGTATATTCCGAATGCCCGTCCCTGTTCCAGAGAACGGAGCAAATATGATGTGAGGGTCCGAAAAGGAACAATCCCGAAACGGTCACTCATGATACACCTTATACAATTTTTTTACGGCATTCCGGACATCATGACGGATTTTTTCTTCATCAAAGGTTTTGAATTCCCCCTTCTCCCAGAGGATGGTGCCGTTGGCGATGGTCATATACATTTCCTGTCCCTGTACACCGAAAATCAAATGATACAGTAAATTATCCAGCGATATGGGTGTAACGGGAACATAATCCGTGACGGCGATATCGGCATCAAATCCTTCCTTCAGGGTTCCGGCATTGGGGAAATACCGTTGAATCAGTTCTGCCGGTCGTTGAAAAAGAATGTTCAGCGGTTCGTCAATGTTTCCGTTCCGCAGCAGAAAATGGGATCGCAGGGTGCCAAGGATATTTCCCGTCATGCCGTCTGTGCCCAGAATATAGTTCTTGATCCGGTCCGTATTCATCATCCCCACATTGTTATTGGCATTGGACTCGGGATTGGAAATGACTACGGGACTTGTCTTTTCGAGCCATTCATAGTCTTTTTCGGACAGGTGAATGCAATGGGCCAGAAGGGAGTTCCGGTCCAGAAGCCCGAATTTTACCAGCCGGTCTACCGGTCCGGCTGTCCCTTGTTTTATACAGAAATCAAAATCCGACTTATCTTCGCCGCAATGGATATGGATGGGCATGTCCGGTGGTTTGTTGTCTGCTATATATGTCATGCTCTCATCACTCAGGGTGAAATTGGCATGGAGTCCAAGGAGGCCCTGAATCCGGGGATTCCCTTTATGTTCCTCATAAAAGCGGATATTCTCCTCCAGGTGCTCCTTTACTGCCTCTTTTCCCATCCGGTCGGAAATTTCATAACAGAGAAGTCCTTTCAGGTTCGTTTCAATAAAAGCTATTTCCAAAAAATTCAGACTCTTTTTCACGGTATTCATGGAAGCATGGTGATCGAAGACGGTGGTTACGCCGAATTTAATGGACTGGAGCAGCCCGTGCAGGGCGGAATAGAGGCTGGTTTCCTTATCCAGGGACTGATCCAGATGCCACCAGAGATTTTCCAGGATCTGCTGAAAATTTTCTGTGGGGCCGACGGGAGCGAGTCCCGTTGCCAGGGCGGAATATAAATGATGGTGAGGATTCAAAAGTCCGGGCAGTACAAGCCGGCCCTTCAGATCGTAAAACCGGACGCCTTCCTTTTTCAGTTCCTCTGTTTTTCCCATACGGATGATTTTGCCGCCGGAAATTTCCAGAGCCCCGTTTTCTATAAGGGTGGAGAATCCGTCTGTAATCACAGCATTACCGAGTATATAGGTCATAAACACTTATCCTTTTTGTAAAAAATGTCCGGTACCGGGAGGGACCGTTATCCCTTTATCCGCGTCGTAGATGATTTGTCCACGAAGCAGGGTTTTCATGATTTTTCCCTCGAAAGTCAGTCCTTCAAAAGGTGTAATTTTCCCTTTGGAATAAAAGTCTTTCCCCCGGATGCTTGTGGTTTTGTCCGGATCCAGGAGGATCAGGTCCGCATCTTTTCCCGGTTCAATGGATCCTTTCCGGTCAAAGAGTCCGTACCGTTTGGCCGCATTTTCTGATGTAACCTTTAAAAAACGGTCTAAGGGCATTTTTCGCCGGACCAGTCCTTCAGAGTACAGATACGGAAAAAGTGTGCCTGTGCCGGGAATACCGGAATAATCGGTCCAGGCGGAGCCGGTGTTTTTCTGAGACGCCGGGGCAGGGGCGTGGTCGGACGCTACAAAATCCAGGATGCCCGTCATCAGATATTTCCACAGCTTTTCCCCATTTCCCGGAGATTTGACCACGGGCGTAGTTTTCAGTGCGCCGCCGATTTCCTCAAAATCCTCGCAGGAGAATTCCAGGTAGTGGGGACAGGTTTCACCGGTAACGAAGGGTTTTCCTGCCAGATATTCCGCTGCTTCCGCCGTGCCGATGTGGACGATATGGAGAGATCCTCCGGTAGCCTGAGCCAGATCCACGGCATTTTTTATGGCGATCAGCTCTGCCTGTTCCGGCCGGGAGGTGTAAAAATTCTGCCAGTCCGAACCCTTTCCCCGCTCTTCCGCTTCATAGCGGGTTACCGTGTCATAATCTTCTGCGTGGAGAAGGACAGGGCGTTTTACTTTAGCCGTCCTCTTTAAAACATAAGCAAATTGCTCAAAAGTCAGCCGGTGAAATGTTTCCATCCCCGATATAAAATAGGTTTTAAAACCTACCACATGAGGGGCCAGTTCAGAGATATTTTTGTCAGGGTCATTCTCAAAACACTGTCCGGAAACACCGCCGAAAAAGGCAAAATCCACAACACTTTTATTTCTTACGGCATCCAGTTTTTTGTGGAAATTTTTCAGTGTGGTAACAGGCGGGACAGATGTACACGGCATATCAATCACAGTTGTAACACCACCGGAAGCAGCGGTCCGGCTGCCATGGGTAAAATCCTCCCGTTCCGTATATCCCGGATCATTAAAGTGGACATGGGGGTCTATGGCGCCGGGAAAGACCAGCAATCCTTCCGCATCAAAAATATCACTTCCCGAAAGGTTGGGACCGGTCCGGACGATTTTACCGTTTTTGATCTCAATATCCAGCGGGAGAAAGGATTTTTCGCCTGGAAGGGCGATATAACCGTGTTTTATAATCAAAGTTTACCTGCTTCCTTTAATGCTGTGTAGACTTTATCCGGCGTAAAAGGCGCCTGGTACAGGCGGACGCCCACGGCATCGTAGATGGCATTGGCGATGGCGGGCATGGACACGTTGATGCCGATTTCCGCCACCGATTTGGCGCCGAAGGGACCTGTTTCTTCGTGGGATTCCACGATATGGGTTTTCATTTCCGGCAGATCCGCCGCAGTAAATATTTTGTAATCCTTAAAATGGGCGTTGATCAGATTTCCTTTTGACGTGAAAACGTACTTTTCCGCCATGGCATAGGAGAGTCCGTTCACCACGGCGCCTTCTACCTGCCCTTCCGCCAGAACGGGGTTAATGGCCTGTCCGCAATCCACGGCCGTGGCCACCCGCAGCAGATCCACTTTTCCGGTTCGCCGGTCCACATCCAGTTCGACAAAATGGGCGATAAATGGCGGCGGGGACTCGGGAGCGGTGTGAGAAGCCGAGGCCTGAATCTGGAACTGGTCTTTCGTATAGAGGGCAAAGACGGCAATGTCAGATAATGAGACCGCTTCACCTGTCTTCTTGTTTTTTACGGATTCATCCGCCAGAACAAGGTCTTCTCTGTCCCAGCCTTTCATGGCAACAGCCACATCAAAAATCTGTTCACGGATCTTTTCGGCACATTTTTTTACGGCACCGCCGGAGATGTAGGTGGTAGAAGACGCGTATGCCCCCACATCAAAAGGTGTGCGGTCTGTATCGGAAGAGAGGACGATGATTTTATCCGGTCCCACCCCCAGCACTTCGCCGGCGATCTGTGCCAGGATCGTGTCGGAGCCGGTCCCGATATCGGTGGCTCCCACATCCAGGTTAAAGGAACCGTCATCGTTGATTTTCATGGAAGCGGCCCCCATATCGATGAGGGGAATGCCGGAGCCCTGCATGGCCACAGCGGCACCGATGCCCCGGACCTTGTCACCATTGGTAATCTGTTTACCCCGTTTTTCCTTCCAGCCGATGGCCCTGGCCCCCCAGTCCAGACAGGCATCCAGCTTGCAGGATTTCACCGTCTGGGTCACCCCTTCCGTTCCCTCACCGATGGCTTTGAAAACCTGGGATGTTTCCCCTTCGCGGATATGGTGTTTTTTAACAAAATCGATAAAATCCACATGGAGTTTCCGGGAAATGATATCAATATGCTGGTTTAATGCAAAATAGCCCTGGGTGGCACCGTATCCCCGGTAAGCGCCGCCAACGGGAAGATTTGTATAGACGGACCGGCCCAGAAAATGGAGGTTTTCAATTTTATTCAACAGGGGCAAAACCTTGGCTCCGCAATTGGAAAGAACCGTCAGGGCGTGGGTTCCGTAAGCCCCGGAATTTAAGAGAGTGTTCATATCCAGGAAGGTAATGTCCCCGTTTTTTTTTACGCCCATTGTCAGGCGGGTTCGCACCGGATGGCGGGTTCGTGAGGAGCGGAAGACTTCCTCCCGGGAAAGGATGAGTGTTGCAGGTTGTTTCAATTGAATGGTGACCCAGGCGGCCAGTTGTTCCAGCATCACCTCCTGTTTGGCACCGAATCCGCCGCCGATACGGGGTTTTACGACCCGGATTTTTGAGAGGGGAAATTCACAGACTTTCGAGACAATCCGGCGGACATGAAAGGGGACCTGGGTGGATGAAATGATGACAAGGCGGCCCATCTCATCGAAAAACGTTTTTACGGAATGGGGCTCAATGGCACAGTGAGAGGCGTAATGGGCATAATAGGTTTCATCTACTGTAAAATCTGCATCTGATGCACCTTTTTTCAAATCTCCGAATCCGATTTCTACTTCTGCCGCCAGGTTTTTATCCGGATTATAGACCGCGGGAATTGCAGCATGATGATCGGATCCGTGGAGTTTGGGTGCATCCGGCTCCATGGCTTTTTCTGCATCAAAAAGGGGTTCAAGTATTTTATAGTCCACCCTGATTTTTTTCAGGGCTTCTTTTGCTTCATTCAGACTTTTTGCAGCCACCATAGCCACTTTGTCACCCACAAAGCGGACCTTTTTGTCAAAGAGTACCGTGTCGTAGGGAGAGGGCTCCGGAAATCCCTGTCCGGCAGTTGTATGAAGGATGGGCTTCACATTTTTATAGTGGAAAACACCCACTACACCCGGAGATTTCCGTGCTTCCGAGTCGTCAATATCCAGGATATCGGCATGGGCATGGGGAGAGTAAAGAAGGGCAAGATACAGGGAATCTTTTACAACGAAATCATCGGTGAATTTATGATTTCCGGTAGCCAGGGAAAGGGAATCGATCTTCAGCTCCGCCTTGCCGACGCGTGTATATTTTTTCATGATCTTATCCGTTGTCTTGAGTTTCCCGGAGTCTTTTGGCTGCCATTTGTACCGCTTCGATAATTTTCACATAGCCGGTACAGCGGCACAGGTTTCCGTCCAGGGCATTTTTTATCTCCTCTTCAGAAGGATCAGGATTTTCCCGAAGGAGGGCGTATGTTGCGGTGATCATTCCCGGTGTACAGAAGCCGCACTGGACTGCCCCGGCTTCCACAAAGGCTTCCTGGATGATATGGGGTGTGTGCAAGGTGCCGATGCCGCGGACCGTGGTGATGGATTGACCTGCTGCCGAAGCGGTCAGTACCTGGCATGAATTTACCGGTTTATTGTTCAGAAGGATGACACAGGCACCGCAGACTCCTTCCAGGCATCCGTTTTTCACTTCAGTATATCCATGATTCCGAAGCGTAATCAACAAACGCTCATCCGGTTCAAAGGTGAAGGTCCGGAGACTTCCGTTTACTGTAAATTCTGCTTTCATGATTTGCCTCCTGCCAGCCGGGCGACCATGCGACCCAGTTCAATAGACGCCTTTACAAAGAGATATTCGGGATCGGTTCCCGCTTTTTTCCCAAAGGAAAGTCTGCACCGTTTTTCAATTTCCGGGATATTCACGGTTTTTAAGGATTGTCCTTTGAGCCAGGCTTCCATTTCCTTCAGCCGGGTGAATTTTGTCCGGGTTCCCACGGCAATGAGCCGGGCGTCACGGATTGTTCCCTGATTTGTTTTTAAAACGATCGTCAGATTGAAGAGGGGCATATCCCGCTGAGTCCGGACTTCCCGGTAATGGGCACACAGGCCGCAATCCAGGGGGATTTTCACGGATGTGATCACAGTGCCGCTCCGGAGTTTTTTTTGCGTGAGGTAATCCTCTACGGAATATTCTCCGCCGGATTTTCCTTCCAGTGTCAGGCGGGCATCCAGGGCCATGAGGGGACCTGTCAGATCGGACCAGGGCGGTGCCATAGCCAGCGTTCCGCCCAGGGTAATCCGGTTCCGGAGGGGTGTACTGGCAGAATGGTGCAAAGAATGAACCAGGAGATGATCCGGGTTCAGTTTTTTAAGATAGGATAGCACATCGGCATAGGTACACAGACTGCCGAAGGTGATGAGGCTTTTTTCGGATGTGATGTCTTTCAGGGGGAGTCTGTTCAAATCCACAAGACCCTTAACACCTTTCAGGTCACTCATAAGCAGACCGGTCCCCCCGCTGTGGAGAAAAACCTTGTCCGATTCAGAAAGTCCGGCTGCCTCTGCCGGGTTGTCGGGATAATACCACGTGATTATTTTCATAGTCATGAAATTTCCGGTGAATTTGGGGAAATGTCAAGGAAACAAGTGGACAGTCGGCAGTCGGCAGTCGTCAGTCATCAGTCGACAGGATTGGTCAACTTGTTACGCGTCACTTCTTGAGTCGGCAGTGGACAGATAAATCGCAAGGGATGAGAGACGCAAAATTTTGTGTCTGTATGATTGTAGCCGGCAACAGGGATCGATTTTAAATCATTAATTACTTATTGAGAAGGATAGGGCAGGTTGGGAAAAAGGGAATGGGATCATTCATGTTTTGTTCATTTAGTCAAATTTTCGTATTTTAAAAACACTATGATTCGTGAAATGAATTTCTGATTAATAAGATAAGGATAAAGAATGGATAAACTGCTTTTGCTTGGCGATGAAGCCTTTGCTCAAGGGGCGCTGGATGCGGGATTGTCGGGTGCTTTCGGGTATCCCGGGACACCGTCGACGGAGATAATTGAATATATTCAGCGGGAGAGTGATGCGGCTGACAGAGGTGTCAAACGGGACTGGTCCGCTAATGAGAAAACGGCCATGGAAGCGGCTCTTGGAATGTCTTATACGGGAAAACGGGCGATTGTGACCATGAAACATGTGGGACTCAATGTGGCGGCGGATCCCTTTATGAATTCGGCCATTACCGGTGTACACGGCGGATTGCTGATTGCCGTGGCCGATGATCCCTCCATGCATTCTTCTCAAAATGAACAGGATTCCCGTTTTTACGGCAAGTTCGCCATGATTCCGGTACTGGAGCCTTCAAACCAGCAGGAAGCCTACGATATGGCCCGGACGGGATTTGAACTGTCCGAGCGCTTCCACTTGCCGGTGATGGTCCGCCTGACAACCCGGCTGGCTCATTCACGTTCACTGATCGTGCGCCAAAAAATCCTGAAAGAGAATCCTCTCTCTTTACCCGGGGATCCGAATCAGTTTATGCTTCTTCCCGCGTTTGCCCGGAAAAAATACCGTAAACTGCTGGAACAGCAGGATAGGCTGGTGCAGGCGGCGGAAAAATCTACATACAATCATTTTGCCGATGGTTCGGATCACTCGCTGGGCATTGTGGCCTGCGGCCTGGCTTACAATTACCTGATGGAGAATTTCTCCGAAAATGAATGTCCTTATCCGGTGGTGAAAATCGGTCAGTATCCCCTGCCGGGAAAAATGCTTCATGAACTCCGGTCCCGGTGTAATACTCTGTTGATCCTGGAAGAGGGGATGCCCGTTGTGGAAGAGATGATCCGGGGTGTTTTCGGTGCGGACGGACTATCTGTGAAAGGCCGGCTGGATGGCACATTACCCCGGGATGGCGAACTGAATCCGGGACTGGTACGAAAAGCTTTGGGACTCCCCCTGAAAGAAAGCTATAAAGAACCCGAGTTTATGGTCCCCCGGCCGCCGGCTC
>JAGGVO010000021.1 GCA_021157965.1 Candidatus Neomarinimicrobiota bacterium | reverse complement strand
CTTCCAGAGAGACCATATGGTTGAAGTGCCCATTCCATTAAGACAAGGATTGAAACCCAGCCAGCCCAAGCCTCAGGAGGCGGACTGCTTGCATGTTGAAGTGCCCATTCCATTAAGACAAGGATTGAAACAAAGGTTGTCCCACTTTGCAGCAATCGCATTTCCCAAGTTGAAGTGCCCATTCCATTAAGACAAGGATTGAAACCCCAAAAGGGCCACCCAGGCTATCCCCCAGAGGGCAAGTTGAAGTGCCCATTCCATTAAGACAAGGATTGAAACATGAATGAAATCCATATTTACGTGTGACGTGATGAGCAGTTGAAGTGCCCATTCCATTAAGACAAGGATTGAAACACTCGGGATAGTGGCGATCCCGGCCAAGGAATTGTTGTTGAAGTGCCCATTCCATTAAGACAAGGATTGAAACCGTCGTGGTGATTGCGCATAACAACCTCCATGCAGCCAGTTGAAGTGCCCATTCCATTAAGACAAGGATCTTACCTCGCTTCGCTCTTGGCATTTCAATCAAATCAATCTAATCAATCATACAATCAATTCAGTCCCTCTGCGTCTCTGCGGGAGGCCAAAACCTGACACGTGACGCATGGTCCACCCCCAATCCAATCAATCTATTCAATCATCCAATCAATTGACTTTTCACTGTCGACTGCCGACTGACCACTTAACCATTTGTAAGTTTTAATTTTTAGCTGACAAACTGAGCTTTTTTATCTGAAGTGTTTCATATTTCCAAAAAAAGGAAGCGAAATATGAAAAAACTTGATTCTCAAAAACAAAATCCGTTAATTGCATCACGAGGTTTATCTATAATGTGCCGCTGTCCTTTAAAAATTATGTCAGATATATTTGATGATTAATTATGATCCTACGGAGTTTTGAATGAATTATACTAAGATTCTCCTGGTGCGTCTGCAATATCCCAAAGGTTTTTTTGTCCCTGAAGATATTCCAAGAATCCGGGCTTATTTATCCCATGTTTTTCCTGCCTATACCCCGATCCATAATCATACGCCCACCGGTAATTACCGGTATGTCTACCCGGAAATCCAGTACAAATTCCTCGATGGGGCGTTGAATATTGTTGGACATAGCATTGGGGCTGCTATCCTGAAAGAGATTTTTCAACAGGTGGATAAGGTTAAAATCGGCCATAAACTGAGGAATCTTCCGGAAAAAGAGATCCAGATTTACCAATCCCGTGTGGGAATGGCCCCGGAAGTCTATGCCTACCGCTTTGTCACCCCCTGGATGGCCCTGAATCAGAAAAATTACTACAAAATACTCAAACGGCATGTCGAAGACTGGCATCCATTTCTTGAGCGAATTTTATGGGGAAATCTCCGGGCCCTGGCTCATGGCTTTAATCTCTGGCTTGAGAATCCGGAAAAGATCCGGGTCCATGGGATGTTTATTAAGGGTCAGTCCGTGTTTAAAGAAAAGCATGTCATAACATTCACAGGAACATTTAAAACCAATTTCTACATTCCACCCGGCCTGGGTATTGGTAAACAGGTGGCACGGGGATTTGGTGCCGTGGATGCGGATTTAAACCGTTAGCAGGGAGCAAAAACCAGCAGAATCATGCATACAATGCTTAAACGGAAGGTATGTCAACATCTACAGATGGAGAAGAAAGAATGATACATGCCATGAAAGAAATCGGGAAAAGCCTGGCTGCCCGACAAACACAACAAAATTCTCTTGAGCTCCTGGTTGAAGATGCCCTGGACAAGGGAAAATATCCCCATCTTATCATGATCCGATATGAGAAAAGGGAAAAAACCTGGCAATACAAGGACGTACGGTATCAACCTCTCACATCCCGGATGAAGTTTAATATTCTCTATAAAAGAGGGTCATCAAACGGACAGGATTTAACACCTACCTGTAAAATGACAAAACTTAAAAAGACGTTTCCCAATAAGTATGTCGCATGGTTTAAGACCAACCAAAATTATGATACCTTTGATGAAATATCCCGGCGAATGATCCGGGAACTGTATGAGGCGACAAAGAATCAGGAGGAATCAATCTTTCAGGATATCCAGGCCAATCTTGATGAAATTCAGGATGGCAAAGGCGCTGTACTTACACCGGTTTTTGTTGAAAATGATTCAACCGTGAAATTTTTGGGCGATTTCTCTTTTTTTCAGGATTTTCTCCTGGATTCTACGTTAAAAAAATTCAGGTATTCTCAAACTGCAAAGACCTATTCCTTAGAAAAACATAAAGTCTGTGCGATTTGCGGAGAAAATGCTGCTGAAGTCTTCGGCTTTTTTACGGATTTAAAATTTTACAACCTGGACAAGCAAGGAATGATAACAGGAGGCTTTGACTACAAAAATGCCTGGAAAAATTATCCCGTCTGCAGATCCTGTGCCTTTGATGTGCGAGGGGGCTTTGCCTATATCTGTGACCACTTGGATTTTACATTTTACGGTCATAGATATTACCTGATTCCTAAAATGAATAATCCATCGGAGTATCCATCAATCCTTAAGGCTCTGGAAACGTATAAGGAGCAGAGTTTCAAAGAAAAAGACATTCACCGAATCACCCGGGATGAACACGACTTATTTAATTATATCAAAGAGCTTAACGATAATTTAACCTTTGATCTGTTTTTTTATTCCCGACCACAGAAGGATGTCTTGAGAATTCTCCTGCTGATCGAAGATGTTTTACCCTCACGGATTGCCAGGCTAATAAAGGCCAAATCGCAGGTGGATTCCCTGGAAATATTTAATCAGTGGACCAGAAAAGATGGGAAGCCACTGGTATCCTTTGATTTTGGTATTTTGAGAACCTTTTTTCCAAAACCGGACAACATGGAAAAGGATAAATCCTTCCTGGAAATAACCCAGAAAATATTCCAGGGAAGAAAGATTGATCAATTACTGATCCTGAATAAAATCATGCAGAAAGTCCGTTCAGAATTTGTCAACTCCGACCTCAGGCAGAATTTTGCAAGTCCTGAAAAGTTTTCTGTGATGAAAGGTTTTATGCTTCTTTTATACCTGACGGTTTTAAACCTTTTTGATAAACAAGCGGAGGTAATGATAATGGATAAGACAATGAATTTTCCGGATATTCAAACGAAGGAAGAATTTCCGGAAAAGCTGGATGAATTCTTTACCAGGTTTAAAAATTTCTTTCCCGATCCGGCTCGCCGGGCAACGTTTTTATTGGGGGTACTCACACGGTTCCTTTTAAATATTCAAAGCCGGGAAAAAGATGGAGCCACACCCTTCAGATCGAAATTAAAGGGACTGAAAATGAATGCCTTTGATGTAATCGGGCTATTCCCCGAGATCATTGAAAAGCTGGAACAGTACAAAAAAAACTACTATGGTCCGCTGGAAACCTATATATCCAAAACATTATTGGAAGCAGGCCACTATTCCGGATGGCGTATCCCCCAGGATGAACTCAACTTTTTGTTTGTCCTGGGAATGAACCTGAGTTCTTATTTTAAAATTCAAAGTATAAGGGAGGAAGATAACAATGAGTGAAATCACACAACGACGGGAAATTCTCTTTTTGTATGACGTGGAGAATAATAATCCCAACGGCGATCCCAATGATGAAAACAAGCCCCGCATCGACGAAGAAAACGGCCGGAATCTTGTGACGGATGTTCGTCTGAAAAGGACAATCCGCGATTATCTGAAGGATTATAAAAACCAGAATATTTTTGTCCAGGAAATTGTCTTTGAGGATGGGACGATTCAGGACGGTAAAACCCGGGCAAAAGACTTTGGAAAGACCAAAAAAGAGATTCTTGAAAATGTCTTGGAATCATGTATTGATGTGCGCCTTTTCGGTGCCACCATTCCCCTGGATAAAGATAGTATTACTCTGACCGGCCCTGTCCAGTTTAAAATGGGGAAAAGTCTTCATGCTGTAAAAACAGTGCTGATTAAAGGAACGGGTGCCTTTGCAGGTAAAGAAAAAGCAAAACAGAAAACATTCCGTGAAGAATATGTTTTACCCTATTCCCTGATTGGTTTTCACGGAATCATCAATGAAAATGCAGGCAAACACACCCGGTTGACAAATGAAGATGTTGATCTGCTGAAAGAGGCACTCTGGAAAGGGACAAAAGATTTGATCAGCCGGAGTAAATTCGGTCAAATGCCCCGCCTGTTACTGATAGTAAAATACGCTGAACCCAATTTTTATATCGGAGACCTGGACAACATGGTCCGTTTAATACCGAAGAATTCCCGAAGGGAAGAAGAAATTCGCCGGCCGGAAGACTATACACTTGATGTGACCGAACTGTGGAAACAATTGGAAAAACACCGTGACAAAATTGAGACAATAGAAATTGCTGTGGATCCTAAAATAACCGTAACGTCCGACGGTGAAACGGTTTCTTTTGAGTCACTGGAATCGTATGAAAAACTGTCCTTCTGATAGAAGGTGACATCATGGAAAAACTGCTTCATTTTCAATTGCGGGGTGATTACGGTCATTTTAAAAAATATTATACAACCACATCACCCCTTACATTTGAAATTCCTCCGCCACCAACGATCATGGGCATTATTTCTGCCGTGATTGGTCTGGATAAGCGGCAATATCTACACTCTTTTGAAAATCCGGAGGAGTATAAACTGGCCATCCACATTAAATCTCCCGTGAAAAAAATCCGCATGACTCTCAATTTGATTGATACAAAAAAACACTTCTGGCGAATAAAAAACCGGACACAAATCCGTACGGAATTTGTCAAAGATCCCAGATATGACCTTTATTTTTGGCACCAGGATACACACCTGTATAACACTCTGAAAGAACGGCTCGAAACACATACCTCTGTATATACTGTTTCATTAGGTCTTAGTCAGCTTTTAGGAGATATTCAGTTTATAGGGGAAAAAGAGGTGATTATGAAAAAAGGAGAGGGGATTGTCCCTGTCCTGTCAGTCATCCCCCGGTGGAAACAAATCGTGAAAGATATTGAGTATCCGGAAGGTTCGGAAATTTTCTCTGTTAATTATCCTTTACACATGACCCCCGAACGGGTTGTGGACGACAGGGATGATATCCTTTTTGATCGCAACGGTCGTGCCATCGATTGTTTTCCTCACGCATATTATCATGTGGAGACAGGAGAAAATATTGTCTTCTTCTGAGTGTTATGCCCGTCCGGGAGAATTGTTGATTATCCACAGTAAACGTGTCGCAGAGGGCATGCTGCATCGTTTACATGAATCCGGCGGGGTATTCCCCGAAGATGCATCTCTGTCTTTTTGGGAAAAAATCGCGTGTATTATTGGCATGACCCATGATTTAGGCAAGGCAACACGCTATTTTCAGGCTTATCTGATATCCCCGGAAGATAAGAAAGAAGAGATTAAAAACAGGCCCGAAACCCACCACAGCCTGTTATCGGCCCTCTTTACATACCGGTTAACCGAACAACTGATGGCTCATGATCCGTCTGAATATCAGGGCGAGTATGCTGAATTCCTTCCCTTTTTTACTTTTTGGGCTGTAAAAAAACACCATGGTTCTCCTGGTCATCCGGTACAGGATGAATTGAGCACCCCTCACTTTGATGTTATCCCCAGGCAAATCAAAGCTCTGAATATGGATGTAATATCCGATCATGTGAATGCTTGTCATCAACAACTATTGTCTCTATCAGCCTCTATACCTATTCTTCCTGATACTGTGGAAACCTGGATCCATGAAATATTTGAAAACCAGATGAATCCAAAATCCATCCGGTATAAACTCAGCCGTTTTTATCCCTCTGATGAGAAGGGATACTTTCTTATGACCTATTTTTATTCATTGTTGTTGTATGCTGATAAAAATTCGGTGATTTTTTCTCATCATGTGCCGGACAGACCAGACATCAGTCCAACGATAGTGCACGATTACAAGAAAATGATTTTTGGCAGAGCGGTGAATGAGATGGATCACATCCGGGAATCAATTTATTCAGATGCCCTTTCCAGCACAAACAATGTGGATATTCAAAAGGTTAAAAGTTTTAGTCTGAATATTCCCACGGGTACGGGAAAAACGCTGACTGGCCTGGCAGTAGCCCTGACATTACGGGAAAGAATCCGGGATGTTGAAGGATATACACCACGGATTATTTATGCCCTGCCGTTTATGAGTATTATTGATCAAAATTTTCAGGTATTTCAGGATGTATTTCATGACCCCTCGTCACGCATTCTGTTAAAAAACCATTCCATGGCTGATTTGTTCTATAAGGAAGAGGGGACCGATGAAGAACATGATGTGAATGAATCCCGTTTTCTGATTGAAAGCTGGGATTCAGAAATCATTGTAACAACATTTGTCCAGATTTTTCATACCCTTTTATCCAATAACCACCATTCCCTGAAAAAATTTCACAAATTTGCCGGTTCTATTCTGATATTGGATGAAGTTCAAAGTTTACCCCTGAAATACTGGGGACTGGTTCGCCTGATGATTAAGGGAATGATGCGATATTTGAATACGCGCATTATTTTTATGACAGCAACTCAGCCAGAACTGTTGAAAAGAGAAGAAAACTATGAATTGGTCCCACGGAAAGATCAATACTTTTCCCGCTTGAATCGTGTGACTCTGAGCTTTCATCCGGAAACAGTATCCCTTAAAGTATTTGCGGATATGTTAAGTGAAGAAATTGAAAAAACGGAAGATTCTATTCTGGTCATTTTAAATACCATTGGTGAGACGCTGATTTTATTTGAAGAAATGCAACGTCGTTTCCCCGATTTAAAGAAAGAGTACCTGTCCACCAATATCATTCCCCTTTCCAGGCAGGAGCGCATTGACCGGATCAGGAAAGATCCATCCATCCGTTTAGTGATCACAACCCAGCTTGTGGAGGCGGGAGTTGATCTGGATATGGATCAGGTCTGGCGTGATTTTGGGCCACTGGATACAATAAACCAGGCAGCTGGTCGCTGTAACCGTCATGGCACTAAATCTGAACAGGGTAAAGTAAAAATATTCAAAATCATCGATGAAAAAGGCAACTTCTATTATAAACGCATTTATGGTGAAAATCCCTTAGGTATGATATTAACGAAGTCCATTTATAAAACCAGACACACGATTGAAGAAAAAGATTTTTTGCAATGTATTACAGAGTATTACGCCGCGATTCAGGAGGGAATGGAACATCCTTCAGGGGATTATTTCATTCAGTCTGTCCAATCCCTGAACTATCCGGATATTGGCCGGTTTACCCTGATAGATGATAGAAGCTATTATCAGGGGGATCTTTTTGTTGCTATAGATTCTAAAGCAGAAGCTATTTGGCATCGATTTTGTGATATCTCCGTGATGGCGGATCCACTTGAAAAATACAATGCTTTACATAGTATCAAAAAGGATCTTTACCGGTACATCATTTCGGTGCCGTACCGGTATTTGCAGACAACACAACGCGGTATTCATTATTTACCCTTGAAACGCGTGCCGGATCATTACGACAGCATTACCGGGTTCAGGCGGTCTGTGACATTTTCCGAAGAAGAAGAGGCCTTTATCTTTTAATGGTGCTATTTTTGTAAGGGCTGGTTGTCAGCCGACATGGCTTTCCCATAGAATCGTGACATATTAATTTAGTTATAAAGGAGGATTGGATGCATCTGGTGATCAATACATATGGGACATTTTTGCGGAAGAGTGGTGAAATGATAGAAGTTTCAGGAAAGGATAAGAAACAGCGACTCCCCGTGAAAAAAATATCGTCACTAGTCATAGGGACCGGTGTTCATATCAGTACAGATATTGTAGAATTGGCACTAAAAAATAACATAGACATTGTATTCCTGGACAAATTTGGTAATCCATACGGTCGTTTTTGGCATGCCCGGATGGGAAGTACCACACGGATTCGGCGCCGTCAGCTTGAATTGAGTCTGCATCCTGACGGGCTTCACTTTGCCCTGCAATGGATGACGCGCAAATTGGATAACCAGATTGCTTTTCTGCAGGAGATGTCTTTAAAACGGACCCGTCTATATGGAGATATCATGCAAAGCATAAACGGGTTGAAAGCGTATCGTAAGGAGATATCGATACTAAGGGGCAGCCTTGAGGAGGCGCGGGGACGGATATTTGGACTGGAAGGAAGTGCCGGGCGCTTGTGGTGGACTCAGTACAGTGCATTATTACCCAAAGCATATCAGTTTTTAGGAAGAAGCCGTCAACCGGCAAAAGATGAAACCAATGCCCTGCTTAATTACGGATATGGTGTGATGTACAGTCTGGTTGAAAAAGCTGTCATTTTAGCCGGACTGGATCCCTTTATTGGATTTATTCATACAGATAATTATAACAAAGTCAGCCTTGTATTTGATGTCATTGAACAGTACAGGATTTGGGTGGAAGAGGCGGTCTTATCTCTTTTCAGCAAGCGGTTGATGAAGAAGGAATATTTTACCTCGCTGGTGAATGGCATATCCCTGAATGAAGAAGGAAAACGGATTTTTATTCCTCATCTTTTTGAATATCTGGAAACACCCCGTCGGTACAGAGGACGGGAGGTAAGTCGTAAAGACCAGATACAATTGGACATGTATGCCACGGCCCGCCAGATATTACATATTAAAATAAATCATCAGGAAAAGGCAGATGAAACATGATGAAAACCTCACATGGGTTATTTACGACATATCTAAAAACAAGGCCAGGCGAAAAATTGTGAAAGCCACGGAGGAGGCAGGGTTGTACCGGGTACAGAAATCGGTCTTTCTGGGATCAATCAACAGGGCGAGCCTGGATGAAATGGTTTTAAAGGTTAAAGAGTGGCTTAACGAGGAAACAGATAGTTTATATGTCTTTCCCATGTGTGAGGCGGATTTTAAGAAGATCATTCTGCTTGGACAGGCATTTGACAAGAAAATGGTCACGGATGACATCAAATCGTTATTCTTTTAGGGGGATGATGACCATGAATTTTAAAATAACACCCTCCCATCTTTTAAGTTACTATTTTTGTCCCCGTTTTATCTGGTTTATGTACGTGCTTTCCATACCGGAGTATGAAGAACGGCGGTTCAAGGTTCAAAAAGGCAAGGAAATTCATGAGAATCGGCAAAAAAACAATCCGGATTATTTATGGAAAAAGCTGGATGTAGTAAAGCGGTTTGGTGCAATGGAATTAAAATCAGAGAAAGAACATTTAAGTGGGGTCCCTGATGATATTGTTGAGCTGAAAGATGGGAGCCTGGCGCCGGTGGATTATAAATGGGCGGTTTATCCTGATTTTGTTTATCCGGGGCATCGGATGCAGATTGGTGCGTATGGTGTATTAATTGAAGAAATTTATCACAAGCCGGTCCGTTGTGGATTCATTTTTTACATTCGTGATGGGTCAAGGGTTGTGGATGTAAAAATTACTGATCGCTTAAAACAAAAGGTTCGGGAATCTACAGAAAAGATTGTAACCATCATCCAGGGAGAGGAAATGCCGGATGTGGCAGGCAGAAAAATCCGTTGTTTGGATTGTACCTACAGAAATATTTGTGTCTTGTAGGGAAGAGTCATGGCATCGGAAAAAAATCCATTCTAATGCCGTTATATACTTGAAATGAGATCTGAAAAAGCATATATTTTTTCCACAATCATTTTTGCTGAGGGAAAATTATTTTCACCGTAACTGCTCATTGACAATAAGGGATTGATAATCAACAGGTTACAGGGATCAAAAGCGTGCAAAACAGGCCAAAAACGGGGCAAAAAGCGATGTTTCACAGGGCAAAAACGGCAAAATTAAGCCAAAGTCGACATGAGTTAAGTTCAGTAAAAACAAGAGATTAGAAAGAATTAGCTGTTGAAGTGCCCATTCCATTAAGACAAGGATTGAAACACCGACCCGTATAATCCATTAATACGGGCGTGGGCTCATGTTGAAGTGCCCATTCCATTAAGACAAGGATTGAAACAGGAAGCCAAGAATGTTGAAACATTTGCAGTGCCTTTGAGTTGAAGTGCCCATTCCATTAAGACAAGGATTGAAACCTCAGTATAGCCCTGTAAAACTCAGCGCCGAAAATAGTTGAAGTGCCCATTCCATTAAGACAAGGATTGAAACCCGTCTCATCAATGAACTTCTCACGATTAAATTTGTTGAAGTGCCCATTCCATTAAGACAAGGATTGAAACGTGCATGGCATTAAACGCCCCCGATACTTCGCCTATTGTGTTGAAGTGCCCATTCCATTAAGACAAGGATTGAAACCCCCAATTGCAGAAGAGTGTGGGCAAAGATATCCGGGTTGAAGTGCCCATTCCATTAAGACAAGGATTGAAACTCGAAACGGGAAAGAATTGGACTATGCCTATGTCGGAAAGTGTTGAAGTGCCCATTCCATTAAGACAAGGATTGAAACAGGATGCGGGCATCGGTCCTGGCGTTTTTGTATAACAGTTGAAGTGCCCATTCCATTAAGACAAGGATTGAAACTTTTTAAACACGTGAAAACCTGGTGCATAAAATTGGTTGAAGTGCCCATTCCATTAAGACAAGGATTGAAACATACACGCACAGGTCTTCTCCCTCGTTTAAATAGTCACCGTTGAAGTGCCCATTCCATTAAGACAAGGATTGAAACAAGACCTTTGGGGGAATATATGGCAATGGCTCGATGGGCGTTGAAGTGCCCATTCCATTAAGACAAGGATTGAAACAAGACAACCGGAAAGTCGCATATATGTACGATAAGCTAGTTGAAGTGCCCATTCCATTAAGACAAGGATTGAAACAACAAATCTTTTGACCGTATAATATCTTCCGGAGAAATGTTGAAGTGCCCATTCCATTAAGACAAGGATTGAAACCCCGGTCCTTTGGATTTACTTTATTAAACCCGACAGGTTGAAGTGCCCATTCCATTAAGACAAGGATTGAAACACAAATGGACGGGTTTCTGCTTTGGAAAATTTCAAGGCGTTGAAGTGCCCATTCCATTAAGACAAGGATTGAAACGTTGAGTCGTGAGGGGATAATCTTTTGATTCAGCTGTTGAAGTGCCCATTCCATTAAGACAAGGATTGAAACATTGCATGACCAAGATAAATGGTTCAAAGCAGGAAGTTGAAGTGCCCATTCCATTAAGACAAGGATTGAAACCGTATGAGAAGGGCTTAACCCCAGACACAGAGCTCAATGTTGAAGTGCCCATTCCATTAAGACAAGGATTGAAACATCTCTGTTTTTTCGTCACCTTGGGAGTCTATAATAACGTTGAAGTGCCCATTCCATTAAGACAAGGATCTTACCTCGCTTCGCTCTTGGCATTTCAATCAAATCAATCTAATCAATCATACAAT